>JARCMB010000366.1 GCA_030248825.1 Pseudanabaenaceae cyanobacterium MP8IB2.15
ATCCCCATAGGCATTATCAATTCTTCCCACTGTCGGCCAGAACTTGTGTTCCTTTGTCCACGGAGCAGGATAGGCCGCAGTTTGGCGGGAATATGGACGATCCCAATGATCGCTAAGCAGAGTGGCGGCGGTATGTGGTGCGTTTTTAAGTACATTGTTGACTCGATCGATCTGTCCTGTTTCGATCGACGTAATCTCGGCACGGATCGCAATCATGGCCTCACAGAAGCGGTCTAATTCTGGCTTCGATTCGCTTTCAGTCGGTTCCACCATCATCGTTCCCGCCACTGGCCAACTCACGGTCGGAGCGTGATAGCCGTAGTCCATTAAGCGTTTGGCGATGTCATCAACTTCAATACCAGCACTTTGTTTGATCGATCGAAGATCCAAAATACATTCATGCGCGACTAAACCGCTCTTGCCTTTATACAAAATTGGATAGTAAGGTTCTAAGCGATTGGCGATGTAATTGGCATTGAGAATTGCGACCTCAGTGGCTAATTTCAAACCTCGCGCTCCCATCAGGGCAATATAGACCCAAGAGATCGTGAGAATGCTAGCACTCCCCCAAGGCGCGGCAGAGACAGCTCCAACTTGAGATGAATGGGAAGTCGTTTGTGTATCTGTGGTCGGTAAAAATGGGATAAGATGAGACTCACGCCAATCGGCCCCATACCTGGCCCACCACCACCGTGAGGAATGCAGAAAGTTTTGTGCAAGTTGAGATGACAAACATCTGCTCCAAAGTCGCCAGGGCGACATAGCCCGACTTGAGCATTCATATTTGCGCCATCCATGTAGACCTGACCACCGAAGTAATGCACGATATCGCAAATCTCGCGGATCGACTCTTCAAATACACCGTGGGTTGAGGGATATGTCACCATCAAGGCAGCAAGTTCACGGTGATGCAATTCGGCTTTTGCCCGTAGATCGGCGACATCAATATTGCCCATCCGATCGCAGTCGATCGCCACAACTTTCATCCCTGCCATCACCGCACTAGCAGGATTTGTACCATGAGCCGACTGGGGAATTAGGCAAACACGGCGATCTGCTTCACCTCGATCGAGATGATACTGCCGAATCACTAATAAACCTGCATATTCACCCTGAGAGCCAGCATTAGGTTGGAGTGATACCCCCGCAAACCCTGTAATTTCTGCCAGCCACTGCTCCAATTGCGCGAATAGGATTTGATATCCTTGAGCTTGATCTAATGGTGCAAATGGATGAATCTGTCCAAACTCCACCCAAGTTACTGGCAACATTTCGGAGGTGGCGTTGAGTTTCATTGTGCAGGAACCGAGCGGAATCATCGATGTCGTCAGTGATAAATCCTTGGCTTGCAAACGATGGATGTAACGCAGAAGCTCGGTTTCGGTGTGATAGAGATTGAAGACTGGATGAGATAGATAAGTACTAGTGCGGACAAATTCTGGTGGGATTGGAGGATTGGCAATAGCGATCGAATTCAAATCCTCATATGTAAATGAGCAGGTTTGACCATTGGCGAAAATGTGAAAGAGTAGATTCAGATCTTGCCTCGAAGTTGTCTCATCCAATGAAATGCTAATGCTGCTGGAACTAAGACGACGCAGATTCACGCCCAGTTCGATCGATCGATCGACCAGAATTTCCGCCAGATCTTCGCCGACATCGAGCCGCAAAGTATCAAAGAATGGGTCAGAGCCAAGCTGATAGCCGAGTTGCTTTAACCCCGTCGCCAAGATCGCTGTGATCCGATGCACTCGATCGCCAATCTGCTTCAACCCTTCAGCACCGTGATAGACGGCATACATACTCGCCATCACCGCTAACAGCACCTGCGCCGTACAAATATTACTGGTAGCCTTATCACGACGGATATGTTGTTCGCGAGTTTGCAAAGCTAGGCGTAAAGCGGGTTGACCGTGAACATCTTTAGATACGCCGACCACCCGCCCAGGAATCTGACGTTTGTAAGCCGCTCGCGTCGCAAAATAAGCAGCATGAGGCCCCCCATAACCCAGTGGCACGCCAAATCGTTGCGTATTCCCCACGGCAACATCCGCGCCAAATTCGCCAGGAGGTTTGAGTAAAGTCAAACTCAGCAGATCCGCCGCCACGATCGACAGCCCACCCGCCGCATGAATTCGATCGCAACACTCGCTGTAGTCGTAAATTGCGCCATCACTTGCAGGATATTGCAGCAACGCCCCAAACACGGTTCGATCGAACTCAAACGTAGCATGATCGCCCACCACCACCTCAATATCCAAAGGCTGGGCACGGGTTTTGACCACTGAGATCGTTTGAGGATGGCAAGCCTCGGACACAAAAAATCTGGGATGCTCGATCGATTCACCCTTGATTCCATAAATCATGTGCATCGCTTCCGCCGCCGCCGTGCCTTCATCCAGCAGAGAAGCATTGGCGATTTCCAGCCCCGTAAGATCGATAATCATCGTCTGGAAATTGAGCAGAGCTTCTAACCGTCCTTGGGCGATCTCGGCTTGGTAAGGTGTGTACTGGGTATACCAGCCAGGATTTTCGAGGATATTGCGTTGGATTACTGGCGGCGTGATGCAGTTGTGGTAGCCCATGCCAATAAAAGAGCGAAACACTTTGTTCTTTGAGGCGATCGATTTCAATTCTTCTAACAGTTCATACTCCCCCCTTGGCTCACCCAAATTTAAAAGTTGGGGATAGCGGATTGACTGCGGCACAGTTTCAGCGATCAGGGCTTCGAGATCGGCAAAACCGAGACTGTCGAGCATGGCTTGGACTTCAGATGCATTCGAGCCAATGTGTCGGCGCACAAATGTGTCTGTGGGTGCAAGTAGATCTGGATCTGAGGAAGATTGAGGCGAAGTTCGATCGAGTATGGATGAGAGTGAAAAATTAGCTAGAACCTCTGATCGGTTGGATGTGACCGAAAACTCTACTGAAGCATCAACACTTTCCGTGACTGTGGAAGGCTCTAACATAATTGAAGTATTTTTGAAATATATATTTACATTATGCAAACTTTGAACTGAGATCAGTGCGCTTTGCTACTTGGGTTTCTACTGAGGTTGCTACCCAGCGATCGCCAATACAGACAAATATACGGGCAAATATTAAGTATTCTTAAGTATATAGATCGAATAATTTTAATCAAACAGTAAAGAAAATTTGTGCAAGAAGACTTTAGGCTAATCGTTGATTTAATCACGGTGTTGGCGGCGGCTTCGGTTGGTGGATTATTAGCGGCGGTGCTGCGACTGCCTGTAATTTTGGGCTATCTAGTCGGTGGCATTATCGTTGGGCCGACTGGATTAGGTCTAATCAAAGAACTTGTGCAGGTCGAGACGTTGGCGCAGTTTGGCGTGGCATTTTTGCTGTTTGCTCTGGGTGTGGAGTTTTCGCTCGGTCAGCTCAAAAAAGTTCAGTCGATCGCGCTCGGTGGTGGGGCATTACAGATTGTGTTGACGATCTCGCTGACCACGGCTCTATCGGTTGGTGTCGGTTGGGTGTCAACGCCTGTGCAGGGCGTGTTTTTAGGTGCGATTTTGTCGCTGTCCTCCACCGCTGTCGTGCTGCGAAGTTTGATGGAGAGTAACGAAGCTGATACCGATCACGGTCAAGTAATGCTGGGCATATTGATCGTGCAGGATCTAGCTTTAGGGCTGATGCTGGCGGTGCTGCCTGCTTTGGATCGACCTGCGGATGTGATTGGCTTGGCGGTGCTGAAGGCACTACTGTTGACGGCATTATTTGCGGGTGGGGCGATCGCCGCAGGGATTTGGGTGATTCCGCCTCTACTCCGAGCCGTTGCTCGTACCGAAAGCCGCGAATTATTCCTGCTCACTGTGATCGTGTTATGTTTGGGAATTGCGCTGCTCACCGAGTCTTTGGGTTTATCGATCGAAATGGGCGCATTCGTCGCGGGATTAATGATCTCCGAAGTCGAATATGCCGATCAAACCCTGTCTTATGTCGAACCTTTACGCGATGTGTTTGCCACCCTGTTTTTTGCTTCGATCGGGATGTTGATCGATCCAGTATTTCTATGGCAGCATCTGGAGTTAATCGTGGCTTTGGTGTCGATCGTGATCTTAGGTAAATTTGCGATCGTCGTGCCGTTGGTGCGAATCTTCCGTTATCCCTTGCGCGTCGCGATTACCGCAGGTTTGGGGCTGGCACAGATTGGTGAATTTTCGTTTGTACTGGCTAGCTCTGGGCAGACGATGGGATTGGTATCGAGTCAAGTTTATTCGCTGATTCTTGGCACAACTGCCGTCACGTTGATGGTGACTCCATTTTTGCTTAAAGCTACACCGCAAATTTTTAACCTCGTCGAGCGAGTTCCCACATTTAAAAATTGGCTGAATCAATTAGATATCCCTCAAGAGATTTCGGAGCTGGCAATTCTCCACGATCATGTGATTGTTTGTGGGTTTGGGCGGGTAGGGCAAAATATCGTGCAATTGCTGCAATCAAAGGGATATCCTGTCCTCGTGATCGAGCAGTCAGAACGCAAAGCCCAAATGTTACGAGATCGAGGCATCCCATATCTCTATGGCAACTGTGCTAGTGAAGCTGTATTGGAAAAAGCTGAAGTCACAAGGGCTCGATCGATGGTAATTGTGACTGGTGATGCGATGAACACAAGACTATGTGTGAAGCGGGCAATCAAACTCTCACCCGAATTAGATATCGTGGCAAGGGCATTTAAGGATGGTGATATCGATTCACTGTATCAACTTGGCGCAAGGGAAGTCGTGCATCCAGAATTTGAAGCGAGTTTAGAACTCTCAACTCACTTACTATTGAGTCTGGGTGAAGGCAAGCTAGCAGTCCAATCTGAAATTACCGAAGTCCGTCGCAGTCGCTACGCCGATTTCCGTCCTGATATTGCCTGTCTCATCCCTTTAATCAATCCTATTTTAAATGGGAACGGTAGTAATTCGATCGAAGAGATAGAAGCTCAGATTGCTGATTAATTGGGAGAATTCCAGAAGTAAACGCATAATCGATCTGAATCTTTAGTAACTACCCGACAAACAGAAATGGTTTGACAGATGCAATCATCCGATCTAACTCAGTTTTATTATGCTTGAGCAGATCGTGTCCCCATAAGTGATTTGTGTTCTCGGCACAATCATTTGCCA
>JARCMB010000054.1 GCA_030248825.1 Pseudanabaenaceae cyanobacterium MP8IB2.15
GACTTTTGAGATTTAATTGATGCCAGTAGTTCTTTAACATTTGATTTGACCGCAAAATCTCCAGCCAGTCCTGCTTCTTGGCTGATCTTATCCCATAGATCGATACTAAATCCCGTCAGTTTGCCATCTTTTTCAATCACAAAAGGGTTGATCAAACCTACTGCCACCCGTAGTTTAGGTCGTGCTGGTATTGATGAGCCTTGAGTAGTTTGGGCTGGTAACGGCTCCACGGAAAGGCATAGTAATAAGAGAGCACCTGCAATTTTCCGACCAATGCCGCGCTCTTTTTGAAATATTCTCATGCATTAACTCTTGATGTTTTATCGGTGTGTCCAAAAAATTAACGCAGGTTTCTCACAAACGTATGAATGCGATCGCACCCGCGTTCGATCGTATCTAGGTCAGTGGCATAGGATAGTCGGATATTTGCATCAGTGCCAAAAGCGATGCCCGGGATCACCGCAACCTGAGCTTCGTCGAGTAACCTCTGACAAAAGTCGATCGAACCAAGCCCCAGACTACCGATGCTGGGATACAAATAAAATGCGCCGTCAGGTTTAGGGCAGGTTAATCCTGGGATCGCTTTAATCAGGGCATACATCACATCTCGTCGTTTGGCGAAGGCTTGGCGCATCTGTTCGACACAATCCTGCGACTGAGTTAACGCTGCAACCGCCCCATACTGAGCAAAGGTACAAACATTAGAGGTGCTATGTCCTTGGATTGTACTAGCAGCTTTGATCAGTTCCCTAGCTCCTGCTAAATAGCCCAAACGCCAGCCTGTCATAGAGTAGGCTTTGGCAAACCCGCTACTGATAATTGTTCGATCGAAGATTTCGGGACTGACTGCACCGATGCTGAGATGTTCGGCTCCATCATAGATAATTTTTTCGTAAATCTCATCTGAAACTACAAGCAGGTTTTCGTGACGCAAGATCACGGTGGCTAAAGCTTTGATCTCATCTGGTGTATACACCATCCCTGTGGGATTAGAAGGCGAGTTGAGGACAAATAGTCTGGTTTTAGGTGTAATTGCGGCTTCTAGCTGGGCAGGAGTGATTTTGTACCCATTAGCTTCACTGGTTGTCACAAAAACAGGAGTCCCTTCTGCCAACTTCACCATTTCAGGATAGCTTAACCAGTAAGGCACAGGAATGATCGCTTCGTCGCCAGGATTGAGCAGTGCCATCATCAGATTGTAGAGAGAATGCTTGCCGCCATTGGTGACAATAATTTGCTCTGGGTCATAGTTAAGCTGATTATCTTTGGCTAACTTGTCGGCGATCGCGCTCTTTAGTTCAGGTAGACCATTTACAGGCCCGTACTTGGTTTTACCTCGATCTAGTGCTTGTTTTGCTGCTGCCTTGATGTGATCGGGTGTGTCGAAGTCTGGTTCGCCCGCACTAAAACTACACACATCCATGCCACTGGCTTGCATTGACTTAGCTTTGGCGGCGATTGCCAAGGTCAATGATGGCGTGATTTGACTAACTCGGTTTGCCAATTGCATAGGTTTAAGATTTTGAGTCATCGATTTGAGGAATTATATCGCATCGATCGATCGGGATTTTAGCTGAAAGCATAATGAACCGTCCCATTCTCGTAAAGTAGTGTGGGGTGTTTCACTAGGTTATAGACAAATCACTAAGAAACTTTGAGGTATTCAGTATTCACACCAGACTCGCGGGTGAGTGAGATCTTGCCCGTCCGAGCGATTTCACGGATACCAAATTTTTGTACCATCTTCACGATTGCCACCATTTTGCCTGGATCGCCGACAACTTCGAGTATGAGTGAGTCATCCGCCACATCCACCACACGAGCACGAAAGATTTGGGCGATCTCGATAATTTCAGAACGATTACTAGGAGCAGCATTGACCTTAATTAGCATCAGTTCGCGCTCAACACAGGGAATTTCCGTGAGATCCTTCACCGTAATCACGTTAATCAATTTATTCAATTGTTTATTCAATTGTTCGATCACGTGAGCATCACCAGGGACTACCATAGTGATGCGAGAATAGCCGTTTTGCTCGGCAGGTCCAACAGCTAGGCTTTCAATGTTGAAGCCACGACGCGCAAATAAACTAGCGATCCGAGTGAGTACGCCCGCCTCATCTTGCACCACAACGGAAAGTGTATGTTTCATAAAATAGAAGTAACAGTGATAACAGCTTAAAAATGGATCGTAATTTCGGTACGATTGGTTAACAAAACTCAAATCGGCATGACCAAAAAATCAGAACAACCACCCGTAATTGGCATTACTACCTATGGCAGGAATGAAGCCAAAGAATTTTGCCTCCAAGCTGCTTACGTTGATGCCGTCCGTTCGGCAGGAGGCATTCCGATTTTGTTGCCACCTGGGGAGGATCATCCTCGCATCGTTTCGCAACTACTAAACGGCTTGATCTTAGCTGGTGGTGGGGACATTGCGCCAGAGCTTTATGATGGAGATCGACACCCGATGATCTATTCGATCGATCCAGAACGCGATCGATTTGAGCTAGCAATGGCTAATATGGCAATGGAGTATGAATTGCCCGTACTGGGTATCTGTCGGGGTTTGCAGGTTTTGACTGTTGCCAGTGGCGGCGATCTGGTTGCCCATGTGCCCGATCAGTTTGGCATCGAAGTATCACATCGCTGCGAACAGCCGACTCGCCCATCACAGCACGATGTCCAGCTTGTTCCAGGTAGTTTGTTGTCTGATTTGTTTAAATTACCCAAAGTTACTGTAACGTCATGGCATCATCAATCAGCTCGATCGTTGGCGGGGGGATGGCAGTTAGCGGCTCATGCTGAAGATGGTGTGATCGAGGCGATCGAGCATCAGGGACATCCTTGGGCGGTGGCAGTACAGTGGCATCCCGAAATGTCACCCAATGATCCCTTACAGCACCGTTTATTTCATCAGTTAGTCGCCGCCGCGATCGAAAACCGCTAGACCAAATAAATCAGGAGAAATTATGGCTAAGACCGTATTGATTACAGGTGCTTCCTCAGGCATTGGCAAAGCAACCGCGCAGATGTTTCAGCAGAAGGGATGGAATGTCGTGGCAACGATGAGAACACCAGATCGAGCTACCGATCTTGCCAAATTACCAAATACCCTGTGTCTGCGACTTGATGTCACAGATGTTGACTCGATCCATGATGCCGTGGGATCGGCAATCGCAAAATTTGGTTCGATCGATGTTTTGGTCAATAATGCTGGCTACAGTCTCGTCGGCGTATTTGAGGCAGCGACCTCGGCGCAAATTGAGCGGCAGTTTGCCACCAACGTGCTGGGC
>JARCMB010000367.1 GCA_030248825.1 Pseudanabaenaceae cyanobacterium MP8IB2.15
AGCCCAGACTATAACCTGACATGATCGAGGCAGCCGCGATTGCAAACACCACAGCCGAAAGTACAGAGAGTTTAATGTCGTGTTGAATCGATCGCCAAGTGGGAGAGATCTGCCGCAAATTGAGATCGATCGAATCAGGACTAAATGGGGCATAAAACCACAAATATATGCCTCCTGCTACGACAAAATAGCGGAACAGTATAATTCCAAAAAAGGCGATGCCGTAAAATCCAAATGAGTGGTCGATCAATTCAATCTCCTTGCCATTCCCGATCGAGACTAGCAGATTAGAAGGGCCACTTCCAATTCACGATCTCTGGTTTGTCAATTCCATACTCATGCGCGTACTTGAGGCAATCAAGCTGCATATTTTTGATCAGCTCTCGCACATGTGCCCCTGCCACCTTAAGCTGCGGCAGTCGATCGATTGCATCCATTGCCAGACTATATCGATCGATCTGGTTAGAAATCGCGAGTTCCAATGGGGTATTGATGTTGCCTTTCTCTTTGTAGCCCCGAACGTGCAGATTGTGATGGTTGGTTCTGCGATAGGCAAGTCGATGAATTAGCAAAGGATAGCCGTGAAAATTAAAGATAATTGGTCGATCGAGCGTAAATAGAGCGTCAAAATCTCGATCGGAAAGACCATGTGGATGTTCGGTATCGGGCTGAAGTCTGAACAGATCGACGACATTGATAAACCGAATCTTGAGGTAAGGAAAATGCTCTCGCAGGATCGATGTAGCGGCTAAGGATTCTAGGGTTGTCACATCTCCCGCACAAGCCATCACCAGATCGGGTTCTTCACCTTGATCGTTACTTGCCCATGTCCAAATGCCCAGACCCTTAGTGCAGTGGGCGATTGCTGCCTCTCGATCGAGATATTGCAAATGTAATTGTTTATCACACACGATCACATTGACGTAATTGCTACTACGCAAACAGTGATCGGCAACCGATAGCAAAGTATTGACATCAGGCGGCAAATAGATCCGAGTGACTTTAGGGCCTTTATTCACCACCACATCGAGAAAGCCAGGATCTTGATGAGTAAATCCATTGTGTTCTTGCCGCCAGACCGTAGAAGTAATCAACAAATTCAGTGAAGAAATTGGAGATCGCCAAGGGATGTGATTACAAGTTTCCAACCATTTACAATGCTGGTTAAACATCGAATCAATCACATGCACAAACGCCTCATAAGTCGAGAAAAAGCCATGCCGACCAGTCAAGAGATAGCCTTCTAGCCAGCCTTCTAAGGTATGTTCGCTCAACATCTCCATCACCCGACCATCTGTTGCCAACTCGCCACCATCATGATCTTCTGGCAGAAATTTGGCAATCCAGAATTTTTTACTGGCGGTGTAAATAGCTGAGAGCTTATTGGAAGAATTTTCATCGGGACTAAATACCCGAAAATTGTCCATGTTGTCCAGCATGATATCGCGCAGGAATACTCCTAGGGATTGAGTATTGCCGACTTCGATCTGTCCAGGTCGATCGACTTCAATCCCATACTGCCGAAAGTCTGGCATATTCAGCATCTTCCGCAATACTCCGCCATTTGCGTGAGGGTTCGCACTCATCCGCCGCATCCCAGTTGGGGCGAGGTCTTTGAGTTCAGGTGTCAGCTTACCTTGGTGGTCGAATAATTCTTCTGGTCTATAGCTCCGCATCCAAGCTTCAAGGATTCGGAGATGTGCGGGATTATCCTTAATTCCTGTGAGTGGAACTTGATGAGATCGCCAGAATCCTTCAATTTTATGACCATCGACTTCTTTGGGACCTGTCCAACCTTTGGGCGATCGAAATACAATCATCGGCCAACGTGGACGTTCGACCACCCCTGTACTACGAGCTTCTTGCTGAATCGACTGAATTTCTTCGATGCAGTGCTCTAAAGTCGCAGCAATCGCCTGATGCATTGAGGGATGATCATCTCCTTCGACAAAATAAGGCGTATAGCCATAGCCCAAGAAGAGATGTTCGAGTTCCTCATGACTGACACGCGATAAGATCGTAGGGTTATCGATCTTGTAGCCATTGAGATGCAAGATCGGCAGTACAGCCCCATCTCGAATCGGGTTGATGAACTTATTAGAATGCCAAGCGGTTGCGAGTGGTCCAGTCTCAGCTTCGCCATCACCAACCATTACCACAGCCAGCAGGTCGGGATTGTCAAACACAGCCCCATAGGCATGAGAAAGGCTGTAACCCAATTCACCACCTTCATGGATCGAACCTGGGAGTTCTGGCGTACAGTGGCTGCCAATTCCCCCAGGAAAAGAAAATTTTTGAAAAAATTTCTTTAAACCTGACTCATCCTCGCTCTTGTCGGGATAAACCTCGGAGTAAGTTCCTTCCAAGTACACAGGCCCAATAATACCAGGCGCACCATGTCCTGGCCCAGCTAAGAAGATCGCGTTAAGATCGTACTTCTTAATTAGACGATTGATATGAACATAGATAAACGCCATACCAGGACTCGATCCCCAATGACCTAATAGGCGATTTTTAATATGGTCGGGTTGGAGTGGTTCTCTTAGCAGGGGGTTATCGCGCAGGTAAATCATCCCAACGGCGAGATAGTTGCAAGCCCGCCAAAAGGCATCGATTTTACGAAGTTCTTCAGGACTAAGTGGCAGATCTGAAACAGTAGCTCTTGCCTGTCCAAATGCACTAATAGATTGGCTAGTAGATTGGTTTGTCGTAACTGCATGGGATGGAGAATTGAGCAACATAAGATTTCACAAAGGTTTTAAGTTGGTATGGCTTTGATCTGAAATTGGAATATTGCCGAGCGATAGAGTAGAAAAAATTGGAACAAGTACACTCTTGGGCTAATGTTGAGAAGTGTTGAGAAGTGTTGAGAAGTTGTGTTTGAAATTCTTACAACTTACCCATAATATCAAAATCTATCCTAATTTCCTCTCACCCGATCGATAGAAAAAATGAAAATCCTTGTATTGAATGCTGGCTCCAGTAGTCAAAAAAGCAGTTTCTATGACCTCACAGGCGATGCTCTGCCGATCGATCCGCCTGAACCACTATGGTCAGCCCAGATCGACTGGAACGATCGAGAAGATTCTGCCACCCTAAAAGTCAAAACAGCGCATGGTGAGGTGTTTGAAGAAAGCTATCGATCGACCTCAAAATCGGCTGATACGCTCAAAGCCTTGCAAACACTCTGGAGTGGCAATACTCAAGTGATTCAGAATCCCAATCAGATTGACATCGTGGGTCATCGCGTTGTGCATGGCGGAACGGATTATGTGCAAAGTACTTGGGTGAATGCTGAGGTAAAAGCCTCGATCGAGCGTTTAGCCGAGTTTGCCCCCATTCATAATCCCGCAAACCTCGCAGGAATTGAATCGATCGAGCAGATTTTAGGTGCAGATACCCCGCAAGTTGCAGTGTTCGATACCGCTTTTCATGCGCATTTACCACCTGCTGCCTATGTTTATTCAGGTGCTTATGAATGGCTGGCGCAAGGGATTCGACGATATGGGTTTCATGGCATTAGTCATCAATATTGTGCCCAACGCGCTGCTCAAATCCTCGATCGAGATCTGCAATCACTCAAGCTGATCACCTGTCATTTGGGCAATGGTTGCTCCTTAGCGGCAATCCGCGATGGTCTCAGCATCGACACCACGATGGGCTTTACGCCTCTAGACGGTTTAATGATGGGTAGTCGCTCTGGTTCGATCGATCCTGGAATTTTGATCCATTTGCTGCGGCACTCGGACTGCACCGTCGATCGATTAGATCATCTACTCAACTATAATTCTGGGCTGCTGGGAATTTCTGGAATATCAAACGATCTGCGACAAATTACCGCAGCGATCGCCAAAAATAACGATCGCGCTCAACTCGCCTTCGATCTGTTTGTGCACAGTTTACGCGCTCACATTGGCTCTATGCTGGCAAGCCTTGGCGGGTTAGATGTCTTGGTGTTTACGGCGGGGATTGGCGAAAATTCTGCCGCGATTCGAGCTGCCACCTGCGAAGCTTTCGGATTTCTGGGCTTATCGCTTGACCTCGCCCAAAATAACTCTGAGCCGATCGATCGAGATATTGCTGATGCCAATTCTCACGTCAGGGTTTTAGTCATTCACACTCAGGAGGATTGGTCGATCGCGCAAGAATGCTATCGGATGGCATCTAAATCATCTTAAGAATTCACAATCGCTAAGATTTGGATAGTTAAAATAAATCTTTTACAGAAAAGGTACGAGTTTTCCCACTATTGACACAGAGGAACGCCCTTCCCTATAACTCTTTACCCAAGAACTTGGTGAGCGTAGATTACGCTAAAACAGCAAACTTAGGATTTACGCAGAAGCTAGAAATGGGTTGAGCCGATTAAATTTGAGCGGAATTGCTGGTACAGATGTAAAAATTATTAGTTTGAGAGCCTCTGAAGATTCAGGATTCGGTATGGGAATCGAGTTGTTGGAATATCTCAAGCCAAATAGTGGAAGATCTATTCCTCTTGATACTTGTGGGAATGATTTATGGTGCTAGCAAACGGCGATCTCAACAGATATCATTTTAAATTCGGAGTTCGATCGATATCTACTTCAAGATCTAGATGGGCATAAATTAAATCTTTTTTGTGAAAGAAAACAGAATCTCATTCAAATTTTAGGAAGTAAATATGTAACGATCGCATTCATGGCGATCGTTACATATCAAACTTAAGTTAATTAAGCCTATGAGGGCTGCTTCTCAATGTGAAATTTACGACCCAAAAATAAAACAATTACTTGTAGTACCGCAATCAC
>JARCMB010000368.1 GCA_030248825.1 Pseudanabaenaceae cyanobacterium MP8IB2.15
ATAAATTAGCATTATTGAGAATAGAGTGAATTTCGATCGCTGAGATCCCTATTGCCTCGTTGTAATTATTTCTGACCTCTTTTACGAGCGGAATGTCGGCTGTAATTTCTGTTTGGAGAGTTTCAATTGATTTTGCAATTGATTATGGCGCGTAACTGAGCAATTTCCTGAGCCATATCTAGCACGATCGACGCTCCAACTAAGTTCAGCCCTAAGTCTTGTCTTAACCTTTGAATCTGAGCAATTCGCGCAATCTCCCGACTATGTAACATCGCCCCGATCGATTCAATTACGCCCAAATCCACATAAACCTGCACAACCGTAACCGAAGTTTCAGTAACCGATGCCGCATATTCAAATGTGTAAAGTTGCTCACCTTCAGGGGAAACCACTCTGGTTGAGAGGCTACTTGATAAGTTGTTTGATGGGTGGTTGGTCATAACTTAATCTCCTCTAACTGAGTACGTGGGTTAAAGCTGGCATTCGCTTGGATTTTTTCGTAGCATTCTTGCTCGATCGAACTAAGGTCTTGAGGTGTGATGATCTGAAGTTTGGCAAACAAATCACCTCGTCCTCCCTTGGGTAATGTCCAGCCTTTGCCCCGAAGTCGAAGGGATTGTCCAGACTTGATTCCTTTCGGTACTTTCATGGATACCCTGCCGTCGGGAGTCGGCACACTAATCTCAGCTCCTAAAACTGCTTCATCAGGACGAATAGGAATGTCACAAACAAGATTATTGCCCACGAATCGAAAGAAGGAATGGGGTAAGAGTTCAATAGTTAAATATAAATCGCCACGCTGTTGAGAGAACGGACTGGGATGCCCTTTACCTTTGATTTTGATCCGACTCCCTGTGGTTGCGCCTGCGGGAATGCGGACATTAATTGTTTCGTCATCAAGCAGAAGATGTTTCAGGACTCCATGAAATGCTTCGGAAAATGTGAGGGCGATCGCCGCTTCGGTATCAGGTGCAGGAGCTTGTGAACGATATCCAGCAGAAGAAGATCTCTGTCTCGATCGACCCAACAGATCGTTGATAAAGGAATCAAAGTCACCATACTGCTCGAAATCATTGCCAATATTTTGTTCTCTAGGAGTGGGAGCTTCGCTATAATTTGGCTGGTTCCAATGTTGCCCAAAGCGATCGTATTTCTGCCGCTTCTCTGGATCGGAAAGCACCTCATTTGCTTCATTCAGATTCTTGAACTTTTCCTCTACATTTTTATCCCCAGGATTGAGGTCAGGATGATACTTACGGGCAGTCTTGCGATATGCCAGTTTAATTTCTTCAGGAGTTGCGGTTTTGCTGACTCCTAAAATGGTGTAATAGTCCTTAAAATCAGTCGCAGTCGCCATTAGTCACCTCTCAATCGCGGGTTAATTTACGCAGCTATTCATATCGCAAATTCATGGCTAATATCGGTAATCTGACCTTTATAGTAGAGCTTCATCCCCTCTGGATATTCCCATCCTACTTCACCTTGCAAAGGAATCAGCATTCCATTACGGATAGCGTATTCCCAAAATCTACCCCCCCAAGGCATTGCTGATACCTTGTCCCGACAACGAGCCGCAGCATAGATGGTATCGATTAACCCTTCAGTATTAAACCCAAACACGAGGGAGACAGTTGTATCACCATCCGTCAGAGTTCCACGCGCAAAAGTAGCATCGATCGATTCCCAACGTACACCTTGACTAGGTAAGAGAGCCGTGGGATACCACGCCGCCTCGGCGAAGAATCTCATCAGTTCACCTATGTTGGCTTCAGCTCCGCCGCGTACATTCGCAAGAGTGAAAAGCCCAAGTAATGATGCCAGTAAACTACCTTCCCCTAACATATATGTATCATGCACAAATGCTTTCATACTTGGAGCCATCTGAATGACGGCATCCCAATCAAAACCTGGAGGTTGAGTGACAAATACTTGGGTGGCGGTAAACGGATTCCATTTAGCTTCCGTCTCTTTCATATTGAATTGTCCCTGCTGAGAAAGTCTCACCGTAGTGATCATTGGTTGTCCATTCTTAAGCACTTTCCGAAAGAATCTCTGTACGGGAATTGGCAAACCTTCAAGTTCGTCTTCACTGTAAAATTTGGGCTGAATTGTCTGTTGCCCACTGGTTAACTTGGTACGCAAAGTAGCAGTATCGATCTGCCACCGATGTTTACCATAAACGATGGCAAGTCCAAGGCAAACCAAAATCAAAGCCGCGATCGTGATAAGCAATTTCATCTATTAAATCCCTATATTGATTAGCGGAGACTGCTATGGTTAAGGCGATCGATTAATATTTTTCTTAATTCTAAATATTGTGGCATAGCCATGTTTGAAATCGTGTTGCTTGTAGTCTTGTAACTAAATGATTTGTTTTAAAATGTATTCAAATTTAACAAAATTGGAGTTGGGTTCGATCGACTCAACTATCATCTTCTCAAGTTTGTGATTAGTCGATCGCTTTTTATGGTCGTAGCCAATTAATTAGATTTTTTCTTATCTTTATTAATCGTGCTGATGAGATACTTCCTAAACGAGCGTTAATCACAGATGACTCGACACTCGTTAATCTTCCTAAACGAATTACAGAAACTGATTTGAGTCCTGTCGTTATATAGTCTGGATCTAATGGATTAATGATCTCATCAAAATTTGGAGTAGCTTGGTGGAGTTGGGAAGAAATCAAAGCAAGCAATAAATCTGGATGACGGCTTGGTGAGATGGCAACAACTAAAGCAGGGCGAAGTTTGCCTTGTTTGAGGTCTGCCTGCGGAAAACGGATTAGAACAATATCGCCTATATTTATTGCCGATAAACTTCTTGAGCATCTTCCAATGTATACTCAACTTCATCTTCATCGTGAAAAAATTGCTGTAATGAAAATTCTTGCCAGTCTTTATTTTCCCAGTTGACATATTCTGGAAAGTTATTCTGCTCGGTCGAAACTGATTGAATAAAGTTAGCAATCTGTTCAATAATTCGATCGGGTAGCTGGTCAATCTGTTTATGAAGCTGGTCGCGGGTAGTCGCAGACATAAGCAAAATTACCTCATTGATGGATAAAGTTGATTGTATGGATTATAGCTTAGTTCAGTATGGGGTTTAGGCGATCGACTCAACAATCATCTTCTCAAGTTTGTGATTAGTCGATCGACTCTAGGGCATCTCTAAAAATCGATTTTTTCGCAATAAGATAAGGCTGAAATGCTTATTCTCTCATTGCTATTCTCAATAATTTTGAATTAATAGAGATGCCCATGAGCATATTAGACCAAGCCGTAATAGTGACATTAATCGTTCGTCCACGACGAGTTTTATATGAGAGCTGTGATACCTGATTTGGCTCGTGCCAAGTATCTGACTCTTTGAGGTCAAACCTTGCTCCATACCAAGTGGGATGTCCTTTGCCAACAGGTGTTTCCGAAATAGCAGCTCGTAAACAAGGGGGGATCAGCGCGCAACAATAACGGGGAAAGACCAAGACCTATTGCACGAGATAGTTCCTAAGCAAAATGACATATACAT
>JARCMB010000369.1 GCA_030248825.1 Pseudanabaenaceae cyanobacterium MP8IB2.15
ACATAGAGCCAATCGGGGGCTTTAATCACAAGATTGTTATTCATCGTGGCGCAGATGCCTAGATTAGAGGCAATCAGCATCGTTGGTTGAATGTATCCGATCAGTTCCAGACTTTCTCGGAGTGCGCCCGCAATCAATGGTTGAGCCGTACTTTCCACAGGTTCTTCTTCTAAAACAAAATTGGCTGGCAACGCTTCCCAAGTAATCACAACTTTTGACTGTTGAGATTGTTCTACTACAGATGGTTTTAGAGTGGCTACCATTGCTCTAACTCCTTATCGCTACTACTACTCTTGATTATATCGATCGATCTAGCTATCCGTAAGAAATATACACAATTACTCGATCGATACTTTTTTAACGCTTTTAACATCAAGTTTCAACTAAATTTGCTAATCACTTAATTCAGGTGTAGTATATCGTCTGGTCATAGCTCCTCAGATCTCAAGACCGCATAATTCAATCAAATCAAATTTTTATTAAGATTCTCAAAATTAAACAAGTATGAATACAACACAAGTTGTCCACCCCATGGTGAAATTTCAGCAACAGGTTCGATCGCTCGTTGATGCCAAGTTGGTCAAACCCTCCGATAGTCTGTGGCAGATTGCCCTCGTCTATGGCGACGAGTGGCAACATTGGAAAAAGGAGCTAGCCGAATTGGGTTTCAGCACCCAAGATACGATTGGCGAAATGCTGGCGATCGACGGCTGGGACGAAGATTAACTATTTTGTCCAGTTGCTAGGGTTAGTGCCAAGACTTTCACTTAAATTAATATTGGGATTAGTACCAAGCCCCTCAGTGGAGGCATTCGGGTTGTCGATCGAAGAACCATCAGCCACGATCGACTTCATACCTTCAAGCGTGGCAGGAATCGTGCGCGGGTCCATGAACATAACCTTGCTGCTACCGCTAGAACCAATTGTGGTTCCCATATCGATATAGCTCTGAGCCAAAAGAAATTGCAGAGCAGATTGTGCTTGAGGATTGCCTTTGGTGACTTGAACCAGTACTTGCACCGCTTGGGCTGTACCTTGCGATCTCAATACTTTTTCTTGGCGTTCGGCTTCGGCTCTAAGAATGCGTGACTGTTTTTGTCCTTCAGCTTCGAGGATCGCAGATTTTTGGGAAGCTTCAGCAGTAAGAAGTTGAGCATCAGCCGCCCCTCTAGCTTTGTTGATCGCAGATTCGCGTTCGCCTTCAGAAGTAAGAATGGCAGCGCGTTTTTTGCGTTCGGCAGTCATTTGAAGTTCCATCGACTCCTGCACCGCTTTGGCAGGGAGGATATCACGTAGCTCTACCCGTGTGACTTTTACACCCCAGGGTTCAGTCGCATCGTCGAGTTCATGTAACAAGGTTTCGTTGATCTTGTTGCGGGCTGTGAAAGTTTGGTCGAGTTCTAAACTGCCCAACTCAGATCGAATTTGAGTCAGCACGATGTTAGTCATGGCTTGGCGGAGATTTTCCACCTTGTAGTAAGCTTTTGCCATATCAACAACGCGCCAATAAACCACGGCATCAGCAGTGATTGTAACGTTATCGCGGGTAATGCACTGTTGCGGCGGAATCTCTAGTACTTGTTCTTTAATCGTACCTCGGTAAGAAATCGTATCGACGAAGGGCAGGATAAAGTTTGGGCCTGCCGATAACTTGCCTTTGAATTTACCAAATGTCGCAACTAGAGCTTCTTCACCTTGGTTGATAATTTTGAAGGAACTGCCAAATCCAAAGATTACTGCACCGCCAATGATAAAGGTAACGATGAAATCCATAGGTTTTTTCGCTTTTTAAGTTTCCGATCGATCGACAATCTGCAACTAGAATAGCTCAATCATGTAGCCAGTTTTCGGGCACAACGATTAAAGTATTGCCCTGACGACGCAAGATATAGACCTTTTGCTGGGGCGCGATCGAAATTTTCGGGTCATCACAACGGGCTTTCCACGATCCTCCTTCATACTGCACTCGTCCAGATTCACCAGGCAGGATTTCGGTCAAGGTTATGCCTTCTACCGCATCTTTGAGTTGGTTAGAGTCACGCGGGATGAAACGACGCGAGTACCAAACCATCGCACCTGAAATGGCCACCCACAGGGCAAGTTGCACAGGTAAAAATGGGATCGCGATCGCTGCTAATGCCACCGCCATCGCCGCGATGCCCAACGCCCCCGCTACCAAAAAAGTGGGGAGAGGTACGAGCAATTCCAACAACAGCAGTACTGCACCAACGATAAACCAGATCTGGGAAAGTGGAAGATTCATCACGGTTGGGTAGAGGAAACCTACCAGTTGTATTGCATCTCGAATGTAACACGCCATTGATATCGAGAAGGATATCGGTATGATTCGCTGCGTAAATTAGACAAACGAGCAAATTCTTCGATCGACTTGATGTTTTCCTATTTGTATTTAGAATGTAGTTACTGAATGTTTGTAATTCCTTGGGTATTCATATTCCCAAAATCCTGTGAGAAGTTATGTCGTCAAGTCATCTTAGGATCACCATGGAATCAGCCAATTTCAAGTTTTTACATACTCACAGCCCGCAATTAGTGCGTCTTAGTGCTCTTGCTGAAAGAAATTTCCGAGATGATCCAAATACTTGCCTAATTAAGTTACGTCAGTTCGGTGAAGTCTTGGCTCAGCTAACTGCGGCGAAAACAGGTTTATTTGGATCGACAGAAGAAACTCAAGCGGATTTATTGCGTCGTCTGAAATTAGAACAGGTAATATCGTGTGAAGTAGCCGATCTATTCCATCAAATTAGATTAGCGGGGAATAAAGCAACCCATAAATATACTGACGATCATGGCGAAGCTCTGACCATCTTAAAGATAGCTAGAAAACTTGGAATTTGGTTCCATCGCACATTCCGAGATATGGGATTTAAAGCTGAGGCTTTTGTGCCGCCGCCCAGCCCAACTGATGCCACAGCAGATTTAACCGCAGAGTTAGACTGCTTACGGATTGCGCTTGAGCAGACTCGAACTGAGGCAGAGAAAGCAAAACTAATTGCAGAAGAACAGGCTAGAGAGATACTTAGTGCCAAAGAGAAAGCTAAAAAAGAATTAGATGAGCGCCTATTATGGGAGCAACTGGCTGAGGAGTCGGAACAAGCTAGAACGGCACTTGCCGAGGAATTATCTGCAC
>JARCMB010000370.1 GCA_030248825.1 Pseudanabaenaceae cyanobacterium MP8IB2.15
AATCAGGAAATCCTCACATCATCTTTTAATATTTCATGCTCACGTACTGTTTGTAATGTTCGACCAATTGATTAATTTCAGTGAAATTTCATTTCGGCCAGAAGTTCTGCCGATCCTCTTAGTTTTGATTCTGCTAGAAGCCATATTATCGGCGGATAATGCGATCGCACTAGCAGCTCTAGTTCGCAGTTTGCCAGACCCTAAGCAAGAAAAATGGGCATTGCGCTATGGGCTGATCGGGGCTTTTGTGTTGCGGGTAGTGTTGATCTTATCGGCAACTTGGGTAATTAAATATTGGCAATTTGAGTTTTTTGGTGCGGCTTATTTATTGTGGCTGTCGGGGCGATATTTTATTGTCAAAAATCGAGAGCAGGAAGGAGGTAAGTCAATTCCAGTTGCTGATAAACTATGGCAGGTAGTTTTGCTGGTATCACTCACCGATCTGGCTTTTTCACTCGATAGTGTGACGGCGGCGGTTGCGGTATCCCAAGAAACTTGGTTAGTTTTGCTGGGTGGACTTGCTGGCATTATTACACTGCGGTTTCTGGCTGGACTTTTTATCCAATGGTTGGAAGAATTTACTAACCTTGAATCGGCAGGCTATTTAATCGTGATGCTGGTCGGAGTGCGATTGATGATCAAAGTTGTGTCGGATGACTACGTTCCACCAGAGTGGTTAATGCTGAGTTGTATTGCGGCTGTATTTATCTGGGGCTTTTCGCAGCGACAAAAACTTACGGCAACATCTGCTACGCTTCAAGTTGAAATCAATCCTCAAGTTGAAGAACCGCAAAAAGTTGATTAATTCAAGGTAAGGAGATCGATCGTGCTGGAATATCCTGATGACCTCAAATATACTGACTCCCACGAATATATTCGCTTAGATGGCGATGTGGCGACAGTCGGCATTACGGCTTTTGCGATCGACCAGCTTGGTGATGTTGTATTCATCGAGTTACCGTCACCTGGATCATCGATCGCTAAAGGAGAGAGATTCGGTACAGTGGAGTCGGTTAAGGCAGTTGAGGACATCTATGCACCTGTGACGGGTGAGGTGTTAGAGGCTAATACGGAGTTGGTCGATAATCCTGAGCAAATTGGCGAAGATCCCTATGGGGTGTCGTGGCTACTCAAAGTCAAGCTGCAAGATATCAGTGAGTTGGATACCGCCATGCCAGCAGCAGAGTATCGTAGCAAGGTTACAGGGGTTTAATTCAGATGCCCGATTCCCGCTATTCGATCGCTCAGTACTACCACGAACGCACCAAATACGACCCCAAGACGATTTCAGCCAAAAACCAAGGCTTAGATTGGTCAACTCAACCTTCTGCCTACAAAGAATATAAGTTTGGTAAATCTTTCGACCTCAAACCCTATCTCACCGAAGAAGTCCAATTTGCAGATGATGGCTTGCTGACTCGTCAGTGGCAAAGGCTTTCTAAATTGCTGTTTTGCAGTTACGGTCTAACCGCACGTGTACCGACAATGACAGGGGAATCGCTATATTTACGCTCTGCTCCTTCGGCAGGAGGCTTGTATCCCGCTGAGATCTACTTGATTTCGCAGGGCACACCGCTTTTACCACCAGGATTGTATAGTTATCAACCTCGCAATCATTCTTTGATTTACTTTTGGGAAAGTAACAATGTCTGGTCTACGCTCCAAACTGCTTGTTTCGATCATCCTGCGTTAACAAAAACTCAGATTGCAATCGCTACTACTGCCGTGTTTTTTCGGTCTGCTTGGCGATATCAAGATCGAGCTTACAGACGCATTTACTTAGACACGGGGCATCTGCTTGGCAATATTGAACTAGCCTGTGCGCTTAATGATTACCGCCCTTATGAGATTGGTGGATTTCTCGACAGTTCGATCGACGAGTTACTTTACCTCGATCGAGAGCAAGAAGGAGCAACTGCCGTGATTCCGATTGTTGATGTCCAAGATCGAGGTGAAGATGTCTCAGGTATAGCCTCTGGATTTACAGCCTCAGCTTCTGCTACCCAAACAGATTATCCCCGCGTCCCTGAAGGTCAATTATTGACATATTTACATCAGGCGACTCGGATTGAAGCATTAATTGAAACTAAAAATCAGTCACCAGAATCATCGCCAGCTCAAACAACAGACAAGTACAATTTCCCGTTTTGTACAAAAATATCTACAGTGACAGAGCCAATCTACTGGGAAGCGCAGTTAGAAGACTTGGAAAGCACAATGCTCAAACGTCGATCGACTCGTGCTTACAGTGGAAATGCCCTGACATTATCAGAACTCAAGTCAGTTTTAGATTTCACCTATCAGCCCCAACAATATGCCGAGCAGGGTTTTGATCATGCTCCAGACTATTTCGATTTGAGTTTAATTGAAACATTTGTGAGTGTCTCGTCGATCGTTGGGTTAGAAGAAGGCTGCTACTACTATGCGCCCAAAGCCCAAGAATTAAGACAAATTCGGTTTAAGAATTTTCGCCCAGAGTTGCATTTTCTCTGTTTAGGACAAGATCTAGGACGAGATGCTAGTGCAGTCATATTTCATACCGCCGATCTGGCAAAAGCTGTAGAGAAGTATGGCGATCGAGCCTATCGTTATCTCCACATGGATGCTGGGCACTTAGGGCAAAAGCTTAACCTAGCAGCAATTCAGCTTGGTTTAGGTGTAAGTGGGATTGCGGGCTTCTTTGACGATCAAGTGAATGAGGTGCTGGGCATTCCTGAAGATGAGGCGGTTCTATACATAACCACATTGGGTCGCCCGCTTTGAG
>JARCMB010000371.1 GCA_030248825.1 Pseudanabaenaceae cyanobacterium MP8IB2.15
GAAATCAAAGAGGAAATCGGCATCACGATCGATGTCGGCGAACATCTAATTACAGTCGATCATGAATACGGTGAAAGATTTGCCGTCACTCTGATTGTGTACCACTGCCAATATGTTTCAGGTACACCTCAGCCTTTGGAATCAGTCGAATTGCGTTGGGTCGAGCCATCAGAACTCAATCAATTTCGATTTCCTGCTGCCAATGCCCAGATTTTAGCGGCACTCTGTCCTCAATGATTTGCTGATAATGTCTGAGTTGATCGAATTTCTAATGATTGACTAGATCGCTGCCTGTAAATTCATTTCTGTAGTTAAGACAAAAAAAGTGCGAACAGACACAATTTTCTACCAACTATTCCAGACTTTCCCCAGTCTCTTGTTTGAGTTGATTGGTGAGCCTGTTGTAGAGGCCCAAAGCTATCAGTTTTTATCAGTAGAGATCAAAGAATTAGCTTTCCGCGCCGACGGGCTATTTCTAACTGAATCAGTGGGCAAGCCGATCTATTTTGCCGAAGTTCAGTTCCAACCGAAAGATGATTTTTACTGGCGATTTATCTCAGAAATTTTTCTCTACCTGGGGCAATATAAGCCAGATCATGAGTGGTTTGCCGTCGCCATATTTGCTAGCCGCAGTCTGGATGTGCCGTTCCCATTGCCATATCGCTATCTCAACCCGCAAGTGAAGCGAGTTTACCTAGATGAGTTAGGCGAAGTCACACCAACTGTTGAACTAGACATCGTAAAGCTTGTCGTTGCAACCGAAGTCAAGGTAGAGCAAGTCAATTCACTGATCCAGCAAGCGCAAGAGCAGTTTAGCGATCTTGCCATCAAGCAGAAAGTTATAGAATTAATTCAGACAATATTGGTTTACAAATTTACCCAGTTAAGTCGTCAGGAGATTGAAGCTATGTTTGGACTAGATGAGTTAAAGCAGACGCGGTACTTTCGCGAAGTAGCAGAGGATTTTAAGCTTGAGGGCAAGCTTGAGGGCAAGCTTGAGGGCAAGCTTGAGGGCAAGCTTGAGACAGTATCTCTGTTGCTAAAGTTAGGTTTAAGTGTTGAAAAAATATCTGAAGAATTGGGCGTAGACATAGAATTAGTGCGGCAGAATGCCCAGCCTTTACCCTAAATTAAAAAGCCCCAAATAGTTAAACTGGGGCTGATTTATTTAAAATTAAATTTACTTAAATTAAAACTTTAAATGTTTCGTTCGCTGAGTTCACGGCTCATGTAATCAAATGGCGCGGTCAGCCAGTCAGCATTTTCACCCACCAATTCGATCGCTAAATCCTTAAGAATTTGGATTCCCTGAACAGTTGGGCCAATCGGCACGCCGAGTGAATTGTAGGTATCACGCAATCCCTGAAGGACACGCTCATCTAAAATATAATTATCAGCCGCAACCAGAGCGTAGGTGGCATAGCGCAGATAATAGTCCATGTCTCTGAGGCAAGCAGCGTAGCGGCGGGTAGTATAAGCATTTCCACCAGGACGCAGCAGATCGGGAACAGCTTCAAATAGCTGGTTACCAGCCTGACGAATCAGGGATGCAGCATTAGCAGTAATTAGGGATGCAGCTTTGAGCCGAGCCGCACCAGTGCCAAAATATGACTTAAGACTATCGATCGCATCACGATCTAAGTAACGACCCGTGGCATCGTAGATGTCGATTAAACTAGTCACCGCATCTTTCATAAAAAATTCTCCCTTATGAATGTTTGTAGTCAGTTTTATATATTCTTTAAAGATACATGACTTCGCCGCACACCAGCTTAACTGTTTGATTAACTGTTTAAGTCAGTCTCAGTTCTAACTAGTTCGATCTTCTGCGCGTCAGTATTAATGACAGTTACACACGTAAGCTAAACCAGGAAAAACATATGAAATGGGTTAATGGTCTGTCAACCAAGGTTTCTCTGGAAGCAGCGATTCAAGACTTGACGCAGCAGGTTTTAGAGGGGCTAGATGGTCGATCTCCAGATTTGGGGATTTTGTTTGTTTCTAACGCCTTTGGCAGTGAGTACTCGCGTCTATTACCTTTGTTGGCAGAAAAAATTGCGATTAAGCATCTAATTGGCTGCTCTGGTAGTGGCATTGTTGGTGGGGGGAAAGAGCTGGAATCAAGTCCAGCTCTTTCTTTGCTGGTGGCAAACTTACCCAATGCTCAAGTACATACGTTTCATATCGAAGACGAGGACATCCCCGATCTCGACAGTCCACCCGATCGATGGCAAGAATTAATTGGTGTGGCAGCACAAGAGCAACCCAACTTTATAATTCTGTCCGATCCATTTTCATTTCACGTTACCGATTTGTTACAAGGCTTAGATTTCGCTTACCCCAAAGCTGTTAAAGTCGGAGGGCTAGCAAGTGCGGCTGGAATGAGTTCTAATGCGCTATTTGGCAGCGATGTTGAATCAGGATATCAGCTATATCGTCAGGGGTTAGTAGGATTAGCACTCTGGGGCGATGTCACGATCGACGCAGTAGTAGCTCAGGGCTGCCGTCCGATTGGCAAAACCTTACAGGTGTCAGAGTGCGATCGAAATATTATTTTGTCTTTAGAAGATCGTCCACCGCTCCAAGCATTACAGGATGTAGTCGGCGATTTAAGCGATAGCGATCGAAGTCTGGCAGAGCATTCCCTGTTTATTGGCGTAGTGATGAATGAGTTTAAACAAACACCAGGCGAGGGCGATTTTTTGATTCGCAACATTATCGGGGTTGACCCTAAAAGTGGGGCAATTGCTGTGGGCGATCGAATTCGACCTGGGCAAAGAATCCAACTACATTTACGTGATGCCAAAGCTTCCGCCGAAGATCTAGAAGATGCCATTGGTCGTTACGCTCAACAGGTAGATGCCGATCACCTCCACGCCGCCGTGATGTTTGCCTGCTCTGGTAGAGGCGAGCGACTTTACGGCAAAGAAGGATTTGATACAGGGATATTCCAGAAATCCATCGGCAATCTGCCAATGAATGGATTTTTCTGCGGCGGTGAAATTGGTCCTGTGAGTGGCACGACATTTCTGCACGGCTACACATCAGTCTTTGGAATTTTTCGGGCGAAATAGATCGAGACAAGCTCAGGTCGGGCTAACAGGTAACAAATTCTGATTGACTAGAAGCTTATCCTCAAAATATGGCAATACTTCTAGACAAAAAGCCTCGGTCGCCTTGGAGCGATAGCGATTAGGGTTACTGATTTGGGACAGAGTGCGTTTGATTACTAAACCATCGATCGAAACTCGTCGCAATGCGTCCATCTGTAGCTCTTTCTCGATCGCCGTCGTAGACAAAAATGCTGCCCCCAGTCCCGCCTGCACGGCATTTTTAATTGCCTCAATTGAGTTTAGCTCCATCTCGATTGTGAGTTGACGCGGGTCAACCCCACTGCGTAGTAGTACTTGGTCAATTACCTTGCGAATCGTTGACTGCGAGTCGAGCGTAATAAACTTCAGGCGATATAACTCTTCTCTAGGTAAGATCCCAACCTGAGCAAGTGGGTGTGACGGTGGTAAGACTAGGGCTAGTTCATCTTCGGCATAGGGCGTAATTTCGAGCGTATCCTGTAACTCGATCGGAATTTCGCCGCCAATAATTGCCAAATCTACCTGACCATTGGCGACACTCCAAGCAGTTCGACGGGTAGAATGGACATGGAGTTGAACCGCGACATCGGGATACTTGTTCCGAAAGAAACCAAGCATCCGTGGCATCAGATAAGTACCAGTTGTCTGACTGGCCCCGATAATTAGAGTCCCACCATTGAGATTTTGGAGATCTTCGATCGCTCGACAAGTCTCCTGGCATAAGCTGAGAATGCGATCGCCATAGGATAATAACAATCGCCCTGCTTCTGTTAGTTGTGCCCGTCTCCCTCCTCGATCGAATAGTGGTACATCTAGCTGTCGTTCTAAATGCTGCACCTGTAAACTCACCGCAGGCTGAGACACATAAAGGCTGTCAGCCGCCCGTTTAAAGCTTCCCTCGGCAGCAATTGCCTTGAGAATGCGTAATTGATCTAAGGTGAATGGAATGTCGATCATAAAATAAAGAGTGAAAAATTATGAATCGGGAGGTAATCCAGGATTTCTTGAATTTACCAGGTGTTATTGGCGTTGCTCTTACCAATCGGCGCATGAGACCGTACTTTCATGGTCTCAATGCGATCTTGAATGGACAACAGCAGCAAGCAATGGCTCAGGGTATACATCAGGTGATCGAAAATATTCCCGAAGGCTTGATATCCTTTGAGTTTTACTTCATTGGGAATATTGCCTTCATTTACAAACTACCTCATGATCTGGTGCTTTTGGTACTGGGAGACAAGAATCTAGACATTAAGGAATATGAAGCTTCGATCGATCAGGTGAGGCAAGAGATTGAAATCGATGTCTACAGTGCCGTTGCCACATTTAAGCAATTA
>JARCMB010000372.1 GCA_030248825.1 Pseudanabaenaceae cyanobacterium MP8IB2.15
CCTAAAACAGTACATCCAAAGCCATGATAGTCCTAAAAGCGAAAATCCCGACCGTTCTTAACCCCGCCCTGCTTCGCGAGGACGGGGAATGCATCACGGAATCTGTTCAATTATCAATGAATTCGATCTATTTCGCTGCTCATTGATAATTGATTTATGGCGATCGAGAAGCTGCTTGTTTTACAACTTACTTGACAACGGCTGCTTTCAGGGCTACTGCCAATCTAGACTTACGACGAGCACCAGTGTTGCCGTGTAATACACCACGTTTAACGGCTCTGTCAATTTTGCTGTAGGCTAACGCCATTTTGTCATTAACAGCACTGAGGGCTTCTGGGGTTGGAGCAGTTTTGTAAGCATCTACAGCCTCGAAGTAACTTTTCATCAGAGTCTTGACTGCTGATTTATATGACTTGTTTTCTAAACGATTACGTTCAGATATTTTGGCGCGTTTGATTGCAGATTTGATGTTTGCCATGGTTATTTTGGTAGTGACGTTTTTTGTAGTAGCCTGTCTTCAGATAATAGTTTAGCTTTGGTAATTCGTTCTCAGCATCATCTTAGATAGCTGTACTGGCAAACAAATAAAACTAAAGCAAAAATTTGGCACTCACCATCATACCATTACATTAAAAATTTGTGGTTCTAAATTATCCATGAGCTACCTCAACGCAATTTCCTTTTTTGGCATGTTTGGCTTGTGCTTCATTGCCTGGTTGTTTTCGGAAGATCGGCGCATAATTCCTTGGCGGGTGATCGCTTGGGGCATCGGCTTGCAGTTGATTTTAGGATTCATGGTGTTTTTATTCGAGCCGACTAAAGCTGCCCTAGAGGCTTTTAGTAGCTTATTAAATGTTGTGTTTGATGCTGCTGAGGCGGGTGCGAGGTTTATATTTGGCTCTAATATCGTGCCGTTACCTGGCAGAGATCCGCTAATTTTGTCGCCGATTGCTAGTAACAATGTCTGTCCACCCAACAGTGCAGGGCAACTAGTTAATGGGTTTTGCGGCATGAGATTAGGCTATATCTTTGCTTTTCGCGCCTTGCCGACCGTAATTTTCTTTTCGGGGTTGATGGCTCTGCTCGAAAATATTGGCGTAATCCAAGTGATCGTCAACTTTTTTGGCTGGATATTTTTCCGCACGATGCGCCTGAGTGGAGCTGAATCTTTAAGTGGGGCAGCGAATATTTTTGTCGGGATCGAGGCAGCAATTGTCGTGAAGCCTTATCTAGCTAAAATGACTCGGAGCGAACTTTGTGCAATTTTGTCTTGCTGCTTTGGTACAGCCGCTTCTTCGACCCTAGCGATCTATGTTGGCTTCTTGCGTCCAGTATTCCCGAATATTCTCGGTCACCTAGTATCGGCATCAATTCTTGCTATTCCTGCTTGCTTTGTCCTCTCAAAAATTCTCGTGCCAGAGACAGGCATTCCTGTAACGCTGGGCGGGATTCCCAAGAGCGAAAAGTCCCGTAAACCTCTGCGTAATGCTTTATCCGACCCAGAACAAAACGAGCAAGACGAAATTATTGCGGAAATGATCGATGAAGCCGATCGGGAACTAGAAAGTACGTTGGGTGAGCCAATTCAACGAATCAGTCCGTTAGATGCGGCGATTTTAGGGGCGTTGGATGGTGTAAAAATGTCGGTTTCGATCGCGGCGGTGTTGATCTTAATTCTCGGTCTGGTGTACCTCCTCAACCAGTTATTCGGGGCATTGAGTCAGGTTAGCGATATTTTCAAAGTTGTTACTTTGGCAAATATTCTCGGCGTTTTGTTTTATCCGTTGACATTACTAACGGGGGTGCAGGTAGAGCTAGGTAAATTGTTGCAAGGGATTCCTGACGAGTCTTTTAAGGCTTCAGTGATCATTGGGCGGAGATTGTTGGAAACAGCAATTCCACCGTATCAAGAGCTGGGTCGAGCAGGATTAGCGGGAGAACTGAGCGATCGAACTGTAGTTATAGTCAGCTACGCGCTCTCAGGATTTGCTCACTTGGCTTCGGTCGGGATTTTTGTCGGTGGGACGATCGCTTTGATCCCATCTCGTCGCCAAGATATTTCGGAACTAGGTTGGAAGGCTCTATTTGTCGGCACTCTCGCGACGATCATGATCGCTTGTGTGGCTGGGCTTTTCTTCGATCCCAGTAATCCCAGCATTTTGGGGCCTAAAGCTGCGCCTGTTCCTGCCCCGATGGTTTCGCCGTCTCCGATGGTTAAGTAAAAGGATTAATTTTGTCGCTCGATGGTCAGTTGTACAGCGAATAGAGGATAGTGGAAGAGGCTTCTGACTTCTATATCTTCACAATCAACTTATGGATGCTTTTGACCCAATTTCACCTAACTGGACGATCGCGGCTACCCACGCCTTTAACTTTTGTTGTCCTAGCTGCAAATTGTCACCCAGCAGCGCTAAACAAGTTTGGGTAAATCGTCGATCGCCTGTTTATACCGAAAATCAACGCAAAAAGTGGCAAGAGTT
Source organism: Pseudanabaenaceae cyanobacterium MP8IB2.15 (assembly GCA_030248825.1). Classification (GTDB taxonomy): domain Bacteria; phylum Cyanobacteriota; class Cyanobacteriia; order Pseudanabaenales; family Pseudanabaenaceae; genus JARCMB01. Next base: position 2,481 of record JARCMB010000372.1, read on the forward strand.
CTACCACTGCGAATGTGGCACTGCTTGGTGGGGTTGGAGCAACGAGCGTGCCCCATCAGAGTTCGCGGGACGTAACATCGGTAATATTGATGACGATATGCCACCCGATAATTTTTTTCTGTAGTAGAAAGTTTGTGAGGTGAGGACTTATTTAAGTGGCGAGGATTTCACCCAGTCCAAAACGCGATTCCATGCCCACCATCGATCGAGATCACCCGCCAATTGCTGACAAGCTTTACTACTGATGTAGCCGACATGACCACCATGCTCAGTCATGATTAAATCGATCGAAGGATTAGCCGCACATATAGCTTCAAGTTCAGGCACGAGCGCGGGATCGAACATCGGATCGTCGGCAGCATAAATAATTAAAGTCGGCTTCTGGATCTGCGGCAAAATGTGGAGGGGGCTGCTGGCTTCATAGTATGCCTCCACAGACTCGAAGCCCAAACTCCCAATCACTAACTCATGGTCGAAGCTCCAAATGCTGTTAGCACGTTGAATTGCCGCAGGATCTAATGCGCCAGGATGAGCTTTATCGATCTGGGTGGCTAATTTTTTTAGTTGCTTGGCGATCGCCTTTTCTAAATGTCTGCCAACTGGATCTTTCACCAGATAGCTGAGCGATCGATTGGAATCAACACTAGGACAAATCACAGCCCCGCCACCAATTTCCGCCTCAGTTAAATCTAAATCTGCGCCCCAAGTACTGACGGTCTGACCAGCCTTGACTGCCCATAGAGCGAGTTGTCCACCCAGTGAGTAACCTGCAAACCAAAACGGGGCGGGGCAACCAATAGCTTTAGCTTGAGCGGCAATGCGGACAAAATCTTCCCCCTCATACAAGCCGTCCGAAGTCAGTGTCGGTGATAGTTGGGCGGTTTTGCCATGCGCTCGCCAGTCAAACAAAACTACCGCATAATTTTGGGCGAATGCCTTCCGACCCAATAGTTTCAAAAACCATTGATTATCTAAATCGCCTGTAATACCATAAGTGCCGATAATTGTGCCACGCGGTCGATCGGGCTTCGCGACTAGTCCAAAAATCGGAACTGAATTAGCTCCAGTAAAAATCTGCTCTCGATAAACTGGGTCTGGCTCTGAGTTGGTGGTTTCCCAGTTTTCCCCAGCTTTAAGGGCGATGTAGATGGTCATTGCCAACCCAGCTTTGAGGGCTAAAGGTGGAGAGTAAGAAGGGAAAAACATTGTTTATGGCTTGAGAGGGTTTTGCGTTCCCACTTTTATGGCAACAATCTTATTCTCCTATAATCAACGTTAGTATTGTTAAGCTTTACGAAGCAAGACCCTGAAATCCAAGTCCTGAGACTACTCCTAACTTATGTCACATGTTTTGTTTGTCTGTACAACCTGCGCCAGTGTTTGGCAAAATGGTAAGCGAGTGGGGGAAAGTGGGGGCGATCGATTGTTGAAAAACTTACAGGCAGAGCATCAGAACTGGAGTTTGCAAGCAGAATTTGCGATTCAGCCCGTCGCTTGTATGAGTGCTTGCGATCGAGCTTGTGTAATTTCTTTTGCTGCTGCTGGTAAACACACATACCTGTTTGGCGACTTGTTCAAAGATCAGGTTAGTGATTTGGCTAGTGAGCTATTACCTCAAGCCATTTTTGAGTGTGCCGAGAAGTATCACAAACATCCTGAAGGATTACTCCCTTGGGCAGATCGACCTGCACCTCTAAAAAAAGGAATTTTAGCCAAAATCCCACCAATCTAAACCTATCTAAATATGCTGCAAACCGCCCCAATATTTTTGACTGAAATTGCTAATTTACCAATGCAGGTTCAACCTGAAAACTATACCGACGCTGTATTAATCTCTCACGATCAGTTAAACCTAGCAGCTTTTCCACCTGAGCTTTTAGCTGCGAAACCCCTCCTAATTTTTGTCGAACCTCTCGCCTACGCCACCTTTATCCCACATCACAAAAAAAAGCTGGTTTATATTCTCAGTTCGCAGAGGCACTTTGCGATCGAATGTCATAAAAATGGATTTACCGTCGTCAATTTATTTACCGAAGGCGATCTCACCGGGGTTTTAGCCGATTTTTTAGCGCAATATCCCAACCTCAATCTCACCTGTATGCAGCCATCTGAATGGGACACCAGATCTGAGATCGAGTCGATCGCGCTCAAATTCTCCGCCAGAGTCAACATCATCCCAAACAATTTTTTTATTGCCGATCCAAATAAATTCAAAGCCAAAATTAAAAAAGGATATCGCTTAGAAACATTCTATCGAGAATTGCGAAGGCAAACAGGTTACTTAATGGACGGAAACAATCCCGTGGGCGGTAAATGGAATTATGACAAGGAGAACCGCAAAAGTCTACCCAAGAAAATAGCAATCCCAGCAATTTCAGGATTCACTCCCGATCCAGTTACCCAAGAAGTAATTACTTTTGTGGACAAATTCTTGCCTGATAGTTTTGGTCAGACTCAAGGCTTTAATCTGGCTGTGTCGCGTCAGCAAGCGATCGAATTAGCCCAACAATTTATACTCGATCGACTCAATAGTTTTGGCCCATTTGAAGATGCGATTAAGACTGGCGAGCCTTTTCTCTTCCATTCTGTCTTGTCTATCTATCTCAATAATGGATTACTGTTACCGCAGGAAATTTGCGAAATGTCGATCGATGCCTATAACGAGGGTAAAGCCGCATTAAACTCAGTAGAAGGCTTGATCAGACAGATCATCGGTTGGCGTGAGTATGTTCGGGTTTACTATGAAGCAATGATGCCAGATGTACGGCAGAGCAACCACTTTGGGTTCACACATAATCTACCGCAAATGTACTGGGATGGTGATACTGACCTCAAATGTTTACAAGATGCCATTGGGAATGCGATCGACTATGCCTATACCCATCACATCCAACGCTTAATGGTTTTAAGCAATTTTAGCAACCTCACATTTAGCAATCCCATTCAGCTCAACCAGTGGTTTTGGGTTGCCTATGCTGATGCTTATGAGTGGGTGGTATTACCGAATGTGCTTGGTATGTCTACATTTGCCGACGGCGGTGTTTTAGCTTCCAAACCCTATGTATCTGGCGGTAATTACATCAATAAGATGAGTGACTGCTGCTCTAAATGCAAATATGATGTCAAACTCAAGACGGGCGAAAAAGCCTGTCCATTCAACTATTTATATTGGAATTTTGTCGATGTGCATCGCCAAGATTTTAGCGAGAATGGTCGCGTTTCACTCATGACGAATATGTACGAGGCGAAGTCAACTGAAGAAAAAGCGGCAATCAGAGATTCAGCCGATCGATTTATCCAAAAAATCAAGCGTTAAGAACAGTAATTAACCACTAAATAATATATGCCCACAAAAAGCTGTGACAAAGATTCAGGCTGAGTCGGTCAGAGAGCTTGTGAGATTATTGAATGGCAAAGCATGATTAAATTTTAGTCGTTCGATCGACATCCTCTATAATTTACAAATGTTACGAGTTTTTCTATGGCTATGGATTTATCGGTAAGTGAAATCAGCACACTTAAGCCTGTTGCGGTCACGCAAGCACCCTCGCGGGTGAAGCAAACTGATGGGCAGACGGTGAAAAAGACTTATCCAAACTACAAGGTGATCGTGCTCAACGATGACTTTAATACATTTGAGCATGTGTCGAACTGTCTGCTCAAGTACATTCCAGGCATGACTGAAGCAATGGCATGGGAATTTACCAACCAAGTGCATTATGAAGGATTAGCAACTGTCTGGGTGGGGCCAATGGAACAAGCCGAACTCTATCATGACCAACTCAAGCGGGCTGACCTCACGATGGCTCCCTTGGAACCAGCTTAACAATGCCTGAATTATCTAACTCTGAACTAGCCAAATCCGAGTTTTTTGCCCCAGATCCATTCAGTGCTTATCCAGGATTAGAAGAAACTGAGGTTGAAGCACGTATAGCTAAGGGGGATGTAAATCTTGTCGTGTTTCGATCGAGCCGCACCTACCGCGAAATTATCCAAGAAAATGTTCTGACTACATTTCACGTTTCATTTAGCGTGATTTTATTATTCCTCGCGCTACTAGGGCAGGGCGTAGATGCATTTTTTTCGGGCGTTACCGTGCTCAGCAACATTATCGTCGGTGTCGTGCAGGAAGTGCAGGCAAAATGGGCCTTAGATAAGTTGGCTTTGCTGTCAGTCCAACAGGTGACGGTGCGGCGGAATGGTGTAGCTCTAATTGTGGCACTCGACCAAGTGGTGCGAGATGACTTAATCGAACTCAAACCAGGAGATCGAGCACCTGTTGATGGGGCTGTGGTGGTTTCAGAAATGCTGGAGATGGATGAATCTCTGCTCACGGGTGAGTCCGATCCGATGCCGAAATATCTGGACGATCTGGTGCTGTCAGGCTCATTCTGTTTGGCAGGTCGGGGTTTATTTCGCGCCGAAAAGATTGGGAATGAGAGCTACGTGGCAAAGCTATCGCAGTCATCGCGTGTCTATAAGAAATCGCTCACACCGTTGCAACAAAAGATCGATGCGATCGTCGAAATCTTTGTGCTGGGATTAGTAATTGCTGGGTTCTTGCATCTGGCATCTAGCCTCAATAACGGTCGCAGCGTTGTTGATACCTTGCGCTATGCCGCCGTGATTATCAATAGTTTTGTGCCTGCGGGTTTGGTGCTCTCGATTAGCGTGGCGTTGGCATTGGGCGCGGTGGAGATCAGCCGTCAAAATACGCTGATTCAACGGATAAATGCTGTGGACTCGATGAACAGTGTGCGCGTGCTCTGCACCGATAAAACAGGCACTCTGACCCAAAACAAACTATCTGTGCATGAAATCCAGTGTTTCGATCGAACTGCACCCGAAGAGTTGCGCGAATTGCTAGCTCAGTATGCTTTTCTGGTGACAAATCAAAATACTAGTGCCAGAGCGATCGCCGATTTTACTGGTATCCCCAAAACCAGAGCAGTGAAGCAGGATGAGATCGCTTTTAGTTCGGCACGGAAGTGGGGCGCGGTGACTTTAGCAGATGGGAAGAGCATTTTTGTCGGCGCACCAGAGATCCTGTTGACTGACGATCGCGCCAAAAATTTAGTTAGCGAGTTAGCTAAAGAGGGTCTGCG
>JARCMB010000373.1 GCA_030248825.1 Pseudanabaenaceae cyanobacterium MP8IB2.15
CCTGACTTGCAGACGCATAAGGGTCTGTATGAAATTGACCTCTCAGAGTGGGAGGGCATGAAGATCGAGCAGGTAGGAGTTGATTTTCCTGAAGAACGCAAAGCTTGGAAAGAGACCCCCGATCGTTTTTTGCTGGGCGATCGATATCCTGTTTTAGATTTATTTGCTCAAGCAAAAGCATTTTGGCAAGAAATCTTACAACGCCATCAAGATCAAACCATTCTGGTAGTTGGGCATAGCGGCATCAATCGCTGCTTGGTTTGCACGGCTCTGGGCATCGCTCCAGCTTATTATCACCGTCTCCAACAGTCTAACTGTGGCATCAGCGTACTCAATTTTGCTGGAACTAGTTTTGGTGACAGCAGCGTCCAATTAGAATCGCTCAACCTCACCAGCCATCTCGAACCTCTGACTGGCAGCCCACTTCCCCCAGTTCGTCAAAATCATCTGGGGCCGCGACTGCTTTTAGTCCGTCATGGTGAAACCGAGTGGAATCGCCAGAAACGCTTTCAAGGTCAAATTGACGTACCGCTAAATCCTACGGGTGAAGTTCAAGCCGCAACGGCAGCCGAGTTTCTTCGTCATATCCCGATCCAGCTAGCTATTAGTAGCCCGATGTTACGTCCGAAGCAAACGGCGATCGCCATTCTTGCCGCCCATGACAACACACCTTTAGAGTTGCTTGACGATCTCAAAGAAATCTCGCATGGTTTGTGGGAAGGCAAACTGGAATCAGAGATTGAAGCTGAGTTTCCTGGCGAACTGCAAAAGTGGCAAAAAACACCTGAAGTCGTGCAAATGCCAGAGGGTGAAAACCTCGATCGAGTTTGGCAAAGAGTCGCTGTGGCTTGGCAAGAAATTATTCGCCGTACACCGCCTGACCAGACAATTTTGGTCGTCGCTCATGATGCCGTGAATAAGGCTTTGCTCTGTCAGTTATTCGATCTCAGTCCTGCTAGTTTCTGGGCATTTAAACAAGGTAATGGCGGGGTTTGCGTGATCGATTACCAACGCGGTTTCGATCGACCACCACTTTTGCAAGCGATCAATATCACCACGCATCTATCAGGCGGCAGTATTCTTGACACAACGGCGGCTGGAGCATTGTAATCAAAGCCAACTGAATCTGGGCTTGAGATAAGATTGAAGCATAACCTTAGCGTAATGCCCTAGATGACTCGGATCTGTATTCTCGGTGGTGGATTTGGTGGTCTCTACACCGCCCTAGAATTGGCTCGACTGCCTTGGACAGAGCAGCCTGAAATTGTGTTGATCGATCGAAGCGATCGATTCTTATTTACGCCGTTACTTTACGAGTTAGTCACAGGCGAACTCCAGACTTGGGAAATTGCGCCGCCATTTCTAGAGTTGTTGGCTGGAACAAATATTCAATTTCTGCAAGGCAATGTCACGGGTGTAGATATCGCGACTCGTTGCATCCACCTCACCGTCTCAGATTCCCCTGCTAGCCTTAATTTCGATCGATTGGTCTTGTCGATCGGTGGTGAAACCTCGATGAATCTTGTGCCTGGTGCGGCGGAATACGCGATTCCATTTCGGACTCTGGCTGATGTGGCGCGGCTAGAATCGAAATTGCAGCAATTAGAAAAATCCGATCGCGAAAAAATTCGGGTAGCAATTGCAGGTGCAGGTGCGAGTGGCGTGGAACTAGCCTGTAAAATTGCCGATCGACTCAAATCTAGGGGTAGAGTCAGATTGATCGAACGCGACTCCGTAATTTTAGCCAATTCTCCCCCTGCGAATCGGGTGGCGGCGGAACGAGCTTTAATCACCAGAGGTATATGGACAGATCTCTCTACTAGTGTTTCGCAAGTGATGGAGTCGGAAATCACGCTGGACTATAGCAGTGGTAGCGATACATTACCTGTGGACATGATGATGTGGATGGTGGGGAATAGTATCTCCAAACTAGCTCACAGCCTCGACTTACCCCATAATCAGCGCAACGGTCGGGTGATTGTCGAATCAACTTTGCAGGTGAAAGGCTATCCTGAGATTTATGCAATCGGAGACATTGCCGAATGCTATGACGCTGATGGTGTGCTAGTTCCTGCCACGGCGCAAGTTGCTTACCAGCAATCTCAATATTGCGCCCGCAATATCTGGATCAGTCTCACCCAATCTTATCCTCTAGTGCCCTTTCGATATCTGGCTTTGGGAGAGTTTATGAGCTTAGGCACAGATAATGCGTCACTAGCTTTTCTCAACAAGTTTGGCTTAGAAGGACTGCCTGCGATCTTTTTTCGCCGCTTTGCCTACCTTTTACGGATGCCTACGTTCCAACATCAACTTAAGGTCGGTTTTAACTGGCTCAGCCGCCCAGTCCTAGAGTTAGTTAAAAAGCAATAAAAGTAAATGGCTCGATCGACTCAAATTGCCCTTTGGTATAATTCATGAAAATCTAGTCTTAAAATCATGGTTGCATCAATCTTCATCGATCGTTTAGAAGTTCAGGCTGGGCAAAGAGTCCACTTGCACGATCTTGATTGGCAAGAGTTTGAACAAATTTTAAGTGAATTGGGGGAAAAACGAGCCACCCGCATTGCTTATTATGAAGGAGATTTAGAGATTCGGATGCCGTTACCAGAACACGAACGAGCCAAAGTCTTAATTAGTAACTTATTGGTAATTTTGCTCGAAGAACTTGACCTAGATTGGGAATCGTTGGGTTCGTCTACATTTAAAAAGCAAAGTATGAAAGCTGGAATCGAGCCTGATGATTGCTTTTACCTCAAAAACTGTCGGGCCATGGTTGGGATTAAACGACTGGATATGTCCGTCGATCCACCACCAGATTTGTCGATCGAAGTTGATTTAACCTCTCGCACCCAAATCAGTGCCTATCAAGCTTTAGGAGTTCCTGAAATCTGGCAATATCGCAAAGGTAAGTTAGTAATTTTCATACTTACGGCAGGGGGATATGTGGAATCTGCCACCAGTCTTGCTTTTCCTCAAATTCCAGTGATTGATGGTATATCTATGTTTTTAGGTCGGGATCTATTGATGAGCGATGCCAGAAAAGAATTTCGGCAGTGGGTTAAGCAATACCTGAATAGTTAAGAATAGTTGGAAATACTCAGTTACAAAGCTCCTTGGAGGACGCTCTCTACGAGTTCGTCGAAGCGTTGTTGACCTCTTTGCTGGCTAACTTGGTTCCAACGATAGAGAATTTCCCATTTGCCCACATAGGCAACTACAGCCTCAAAACTAAATGGGTCAGTAATGCCAAGTTTGTCGGGGATTTGCCAACGGATTTGGTCGATATATCTTTCTAGATCCAAGATTTTTTGATTTTCCAACAGTTCGCGGGCAGTTGGGAGCCAAGAAAATCTGCTAGCTAAAGTAAAATCTGGATGCGCCCAATTGCGGCGAATATGAGCAGCTAAAGGAATCGGTGGTAATACATATTGCATTCCCTGATGGCGTTGATGCAGTGCTTCCATAATTACCCAGATTTCGGTTGTTGCCATGAACAACTGCAAAACCCCAGGCGTAGTTAGCTTGCTAATTGTCTGCATCAACATGTCACATACTTGCCGATCGGTAATGTCAGTGATTGCATACAATCCTTGCTGGAAATCAATAATCGCTTTGATCTGCTCAAGATCTCTAGGTGAAAGGGATTTTAGTCTAGATTTGAGGCTGTCGCGGCTGATTGGCATTCGCACCAGTCGAAAATCTATGCCCTCACCAATGCTGAGATGGGGAAGGCTAGAGGTTAGTCCGTAATAGCGATCGCTCATTTACTTATTCACCAATACTTACTGGACATATCCTTCTAGTAGAGCGCGAAATCGAGGTAATAAGTATTGCATCAGCAGATCGCCTACAGCTTTGTCACTCAGATCTACTAAGATTTCTTGTCCATCCAAGCGAACCTTGATCCCCTCTTTGTCGGGACTTTGAGCAAATTCTACGCCTTGACCGAGTCGATCGCGGTAAACAGCCATGACAAACTGGGTAAGAGCCTTACCTTCAGAGGTTTCTGATGATGACTTAATCTCTTCTAAGCTGACTAGCTGTGATGGCAGCAACACAGTGATATTCTGATCGGCTTCCAGTTCTGGAATTTTTTTGCGGCAGACTTCTAGCAGCAACTGACGCAAAAATTCTTCACGATTAAACTCGGTACTGACCTGATTTGCTAGTTCATGGCGAAATAGCTGGGTCATCTGTCCTTTTAACGCTAGTAAAGCATCCCTTGCGGCAATCCGAATCGCATCCTCTGCTGAGGTTTTGGTGCGCTCGGCATTCAGTCGCGCAGCGTTTTCGATCGACTCGGCTTCCTTCTTAGCATCAGCAATAATCTGCTTTGCTCGTTGTTGGGCTTTGTCCGCGATCTGCTGCGCTTGGATCTCACCAGACTTGATTCCTTCAATTTTAAGACGCTCGATCAGCTCTTGAACGCCCTTTGATGCTTGTAGCTCCATTTGATGCGGCTTCTAGCGGTATGCAATCGATTGTAACAGTTGCTAACTAAACTGACACTTATTTTTTGTTTTATCAATATTTGCCAACATTTTAGTCGGCATTTTGCTGTAGCCAGCCTCAACTCAAACACTTATTAAGCAATCAGAGAGACTGACATATACTGATTAGGCGATCTTTCAGTTACAAAATACTTACAGCGTCAAAATGCAATCTGATATTAACTACTATTTTTTATTTAGTCCGCCCTATTTTCTCTGTTGTGCGGCTCTAGTTGCGGGTTTGGCATGTGGGATGTCGTTTTATGCCACACTTGTAGAGTTGGCTCAGAAATGGCAAGCAAATCGGTCTTCACGCAACTTGCTAAACTTGAAGGGGATTTCGATCCAGTTACCATATGTGGGCATCAGCATCAGTGTTGCGATCTTTTTGTCATCAGGATTAGAGATTTTTGGTTTTCCGCCTAGCTTGGCTTACCCTACGGCAATCATTTTGACAATCGGCAGTGCGTATTTTGTCTGGAGACAGCTAAGTCGGTTGTTGGTAGAGTTAGAAAAGGGCGGCTCTGCTGCTATGGATCTAGATATCTTTGATATTTAATCGGGATCTGGTACGTCAATGGAAGCTAGTGATTTTATATCTCAGTATAGGGTCGGGAGAAAAGATTTCTCCCGTGCTGATTTAAGCGGGGCAAACTTGGAGGCAGCCGAACTACATAAAATTGATTTGAGTTGGGCTGTACTTACTAAAGCTAACCTCAGCGAAGCGAAGCTGTGTCGAGCTAATTTGGGCTGGGCAGATCTGAGTGCGGCTGTTCTAAAGGGGGCAGATTTGCACAAAGCCAATTTACGCAAAGCAAATCTTAAGGGAGCCGACTTGCGTAATGCTGATTTACGAGATGCCGATCTAAGGGGAGCAGACCTGAGTTGGGCAAACTTGCAGGGGGCGAGTTTGGAAGGCGCAAAGATGCAGGATGCAAATCTCCACAAAGCAGTTTGGACAAAGGCTTAAGTTACTCAGAGGTTCTCACTAATCCAACTCATGATTGCTTGATTGATCATGGCGGGATTTTCATCATGAGCGCAATGACCCAATTCTGGAAGCTCGACCATGCGAACAGAGGGGCGATTGGCGAGTTTACGTCCAACCCTAATCGGAATTAGCCGATCTTTTGTACCCCAAAGAATTAGCATCGGCACTCGTAATTGGTCGATCGCCTGCTTAACATTTGGGGCAGATCCAGGACTAGTTGCGCCACGATTAATCCATAAAAAAGCCTCAGCAGCCTGACGCTCTTGAGCAGGAGCGGTGATGATCTCAACTAATTCGGCATCCACAAACTGTCGATCGATATACACCAGATTTTTCAGCACAAACTCAATCACTTTGGGTTGCCGCACTAGATGAAATAACGGCTTGGCTAAAAGTGAGCCAATAACTGATTCCATCCATTGCTTTACGGGGCGAATTACTGGTGGAACGAGTGCCTCTAGTTCTGCTAGATCGGGTAAGCTAATCGCGACAATGCCCCTAGCCATTTCTGGATGCTTTTGGGCTGCAATCAACCCGATCAAAGAACCGATCGAATTACCGACAATCACGGCTGGTCGATCGATAAAGGTGCGCCAAAAGTCAAATACTTGCTCCACCCACAAGTTGACTTGGTAAAGTGTTGGTGGTTTTTCTGATGCACCGAAACCCAATAAATCTAAAGCGTAAACTGTATGTTGTTCAGACAACGCGGGTATATTTTGTCGCCAGTGACCGCTAGCTGCACCAAAACCGTGCAGCAATATGATTGGTAGGTTTACAGGTTGGTTAGTTTGATTAGCCTGAGGAACTGGACGTAAAAAAGTATAGCGAGTTTGCCAGCCCCGCCAAAGCCAATCTCTTTGCTGGATCGATCGATTGTTCGCCAATAAGTCTGCGGTAGTCATGAGTTCAGCTTCTCTAAGTTTTAGCACCTTTAGAAATTCTAGTTGGTATAGAGATTTTTTGCCGCTTCGATCGCATCTTTATATTGCTCCAAACTATAACTGCGAATTTGCGATGTAGTATAGGCTTAGAAGTAAATAACTGCGATCTATGAGCCAGGAATTATTACAGAATTTAATCGAGCAGTCAGATCAACTGACTGCCGATGAGCTACTACATCTCACTAACCATCTCACCAACAATTTAAAAGCGAAGTCAGGGCATAGCAGTGTCCAATCTGATAGACCACGACGCAAATTAACTGAGTTTAAAGGTTTAGCTTCTTATCCCTTGGTTGGAGAAGATGCTCAGATCTGGGTATCTCGTAATCGTCAAGAAGATACCGATCGTCATTAAACGGGTAACAGAGTTGCAAATTCTAGTCGTGGCTGAATTGGATGCATGACAGAAGAAAGTCAGCATATCTATAAAGCCTGCGGTAAAAAGTCTTTTTTTATGCTATGTGGGTCTGGCTATGCTAACATCTGTGAAAGCTACATTGAGATGAACTAATGGCTAAAGTCCTTGTCCTCAACGCATCATATGAGCCACTAAACATTACTAGTTGGCAGCGCGCCGTAGTCTTACTGATCAAGGGCAAAGCAGAACAAGTTGAGCATAATGGCAAAATGCTTTATCACGGCTTCCCCCTGCCGACTGTAATCCGTCTTCTTCATTACATTACGCTTCCATATAAGGAAGTGCCCCTGACTCGGCGCAATATCTTGCACCGAGACAATCATTCGTGTCAGTACTGTAGCTATACAGGTGATGACTTAACCCTCGATCATGTCATCCCTAAGTCACGCCGAGGCGGGGATAGTTGGGATAACATTGTCACTGCTTGCGTGCGATGTAATGTCAAAAAAGGCAATCGCACCCCAAAAGAAGCTTCTATGCCCCTCCGCAAAGCCCCGCGTCGTCCTCACAGCGGGCTTTATTTTGAGGTGACAAAATACCTACGTGGCGGTGGACATCAGGAATGGAAAAAGTATCTAATCATGTAGAACTTAGGCGGTTCTGGTAAAAAAAATACCCATTCCGAAGCCCCTAAATCCCCAATTCTGGGGACTTTGATTTCAGAACCCCCAGAATTGGGGGC
>JARCMB010000374.1 GCA_030248825.1 Pseudanabaenaceae cyanobacterium MP8IB2.15
ACAAAAACACCAAGTGCGATCGAACCAAGCCCAAGAATCACTGGCCAGAAAGTCGGGAAACTATCAACCTTTTTACCGCTCTCAGTAATCGCTTTGTTTAAATCGACCCAAGGCATTACGCCACGACGGAACCAGCCCGATACTCTGACCTCATTCCCAATCAAGGGCTTAACCTGATTTGCCCCAAACAAGAAATTGCCGATCGGCCCAAACCGTGAAGCAAAGCGGAGCAGAATCAGCCCTGTATTATCTTGTAATTTTAGATCGGAGCCTGCAACAGAACCCGCGTCACCACGACCGATAATTGCCCCCGCCAGTTTGACTGCTTGAGCACGCAAAGGGCTGGCATATGGGTCAGACATCAGTTCTAGAATATTAGTCTCTTTGGCTCGGTTCATGCCTGGGTAAGAAATCTGGATTTTGATCAAAACACCAATGCCAAATAAAATTAATGGAAATGACAGAAGTGCTTTCCACCAACCAAAGACAGAGAACAAAACTATCCCAATCGCCAGCCCAATTACCACGCCAATCCATTCGGCTAAACTCAATACCAGATCGACGGCAAATCCTTTGTAGAGCCTTTGCTTGTTCAGGCGGTTACCTTCAGCCACAACCGCCGCCATATCGTACTCAACATCTAGCCCCAATTGTTCGGCATAGTTACCGAGTGCCCGCACCCGCTTGCCTGTGAGCGGATGGGTAGAACTTAGCTCCATCCACCAACCCCAAGGGTTAAATAAATCCCACAAAAACACCCGCCCAATTTTGCTTGGATCGGTGGCAACTTGGTAGGCAGTTCCTGTTGTACCAGCAGCTTTGGCATCATAAATCCCTAGAGCGCGAGTGCCTTCCATCAATCGACTCGGCTGTTCTGCTGTCTTACTTTCTTCTAGAATACCGTAGGCAATCTTGACCAAAGCCCGCGATAGAGCATTGGGGTTGCCCGTGACTTCGGCAGCAAAGTGGTCGGCATAGTATTCTCGTGTGCGAGAAAGATACAGCAGGATATAAGTGCCTGCCACATAAAATACGTAAGCCAACATCGATGCACTTTCCAAAGCTTTTTTCGCTCGATCGCCAAATCGATCTCCAATGTCTTTAGCGAAGATGTAAATCAGGTAAGTAATCTGCACCAAGGTCGAAGCGAGAGTCATCACGGCAAAATCCCAATGTGCGATGTGACCTAGTTCGTGGGCATAGACAGTGGCGACTTCATCGTCATCAAGGTAAGTAAAAATGCCTTTGCTCACCACTAACCGCGCGCCATTCGGTAATGCCCCATAGGTAAAAGCTGTGGGATTCTGGTCGTCAATAATCCCCAAACGGGGGACTTGAATTTTTTGCTGATTGCATACGCGCTTAATCAATTGGGCAGCTTCAGGGCTATAACGTTCGATTTCAGTCAACTTCACCCAGCGAGTCTGATAGAGCAAAGCTTGTACCATATCCATGATGAATGGAGACAGGAAGAAGATCGCGGCATTGATTGCGAGACTGGCAACGATCGAAATTGCTAGCCCTGTGAGCGGATTCTGTTTGCCGATAATCAGCATCACGGCTAGGCACAAGACCATCACCATGCCAAATAGCAGCGATATCGTCACGGCTGAGGCAACGCCTAACTTACTCGCAGCACCTGCCATTGCTAAAGTTGCCCCAATCACGCTGGAACGTCCTGCTTTTGCGAATGACTCCGATGCTGGCGGGGTTGAAGCTTGGGCGGAATTGTTAGCTCCTCTTCCCGATCTACGATTAGAGCCGCGATTAGTAGGCTGCTCAGTATCGGGAGAGGCTTCTTCAACTGCACTTGCTGCTGCCTCAAACTCTGCTGCTGCGGTCAAGGTCGCATCGATTTGAGCAAGGGCAGGGTCGGGATCTGCACAATAACGACTCAACCAGACTGATACGGAGCGAAATTCAGGATCGTTTAATTGCCGCATTTCAGTCAGCCATTGCTGCATATCTGGAGGCAGTTTTTCGATCGATGCCTTATCAGGTGCTTTAAAAAATTCCACCAGAGTTGGCAGCACTAGACGTTTCTCAGCATCATCCATCAGGTGAAAAAACAGGACTGCTTGGGCGACGGCAGTGTCTGGATTCGGCAGCGTAGTTGTAACCAGATGTTTGTTACGGACAAAGCAATATGAAGTTAAATCCAGCTCGCCTGTATCTTCTTCAGCGATATAATCGGTAAGATTGTCAGGCTGATCATATTGCTCGGCATCATTCAGACCATCTGACTCTAGATCATCTGCGTCCTGATCGCTTGGCTCCTGATCTAAGGCAAAGTCAAGATCGCTCCGTATCATGCCTGTTAAGTCAGGCGCATCAGCATCATCTAGATCGGATAATCCCGATTTGGGATCTGGCAGATCGTCAGAACTTATAACTGGGACGATCGATTCGGGTTCAGAAGTCGATCGATCATCGGCTGGCAATTCCTCAATTCGATCGACATGTTGTAAATCGATTTGAGTTTGCCAATCGGGGTCAAATTCGCCTAAAACCCGACTGTAAATCACGAGGAAATAAATATCGGGAAGTTGTAAAGCTAAAACATGGTCTGTGATGCTTCTAGAGAGGCGATTGTAGTCTAAGTGGCTGGCGGCGGCGCGGTTGAGAATTACGAGAAGTTGTTGTTCTTGCTGAATTACTTG
>JARCMB010000055.1 GCA_030248825.1 Pseudanabaenaceae cyanobacterium MP8IB2.15
ATATTGAATTAAAAGATGTTGCAGATATACTTGCGCGAGTCAAAGTTGCTTCAGAGCCAGTAGGAGTACCATTTCCTCAAGCTGACGTTTTTGCTAGAGTTATAGACTTACTTATGCAAGTTTACTCTAACGGACTATTATCTCGAGAAGATATTACAACCAACATTACTTTTGATATTAGACAGTCTAACTATTATACTAGTGCAGCGATTTACCTAGGTCTTATAGAAAGAAAATATTCTAGACAACAGGGTGTAACATATCTAGCAACAAAGCGAGGATCTAATCTTATTCAAAAGACCTCTAAAGGAAGAAATTTAGCTCTAGTTGAGCGCATTCTTGAGAAGAAAGTTTTCAATAAATCTTTACAGCTTTATCTTCGACAAGGAGAAAGACCTAATTTAGAACAAGTCATAGAAATAATGAAGATAGCAGACATTAAACTTGGCTCAGAAACTATGACACGTCGCGCACAAACCGTGATTGCTTGGATAGATTGGATAATGAGTATTACTCAGCTATCATAAGGAGATTAAGTTAGTGATGACTGAGTAGTCTGCTAACTATCAAAATCAGTGTCTGTTCAAATTAGTTGTTGCTCTCAACTTTACTATGCGATCGAGATTTATCCAATCCCATTTTCTATTTTTGGCAGCATTGTCGATCGCGTATTTATTTAGCTCGATCGAAATCTCAGCACAGACCAAAAAAGATTCCCCACAGATCTGTCCCGCAAATCTCAGTGCCGAAATTGCCAAGATTAGACAAGCTCCACAATTAACCTATTCGCGCTTGGGCGTGGTAGTCTCAACTCTCTCCCAGCCACCGCAAATCTTGGTAAACCTTGATGGTGATAAGTATTTTATTCCCGCTTCTAATGGCAAGCTATTCGTCACTGCTGCGGCGTTGAAATTATTCAAACCTAGCGATCGAATCCGCACCAGTTTATTGTCGATCGATCCTCCCACAGCGAATGGCGAGATCGGGGGCGGGCTATATGTAGTCGGGCGTGGCGATCCAAGTTTTAGTAGCAAATCCAGTTTGCGATCTCTGGTCAGTCAGTTAGTTGCGAAGGGAGTGAAAAGGATTAACGGCGGTTTGATTCCTTTGGGTCAATTCCACGGCTCTGGATTAGGAGATGGGTGGGAATGGCAAGACTTACAAGAAGATTATGCCGCGATCTCATCCCCATTTTCGATCGACGAGAATGTAATCGACTGGACAATCAATCCTAGTAAGATCAATCAACATGTCAAATTTACTTGGGATAGCTCCACTCTAGCCGCAGGTTGGCAGATCCAAAATCAAGCCACCACAGGCAAAATCGATAGTGCCTTCACCCTAGAAGTGAACCGACCGCTAGGACAAAAGCAGTTAATCATCACAGGTTCAATGCCTGAGAACGCCCAGCCAGAATTGGGAGCAACTGCGGTTCCCGATCCTGAGGCTCATTTTTTGCGCCTATTAGCAGACGAAATCACCAAGCAAGGGATTCGGATCGATCTTTCCACCACGCCATTAGCTGATCTCAAACAGGGCTCTCAAGCTCAAGTGGAGTTAGCGGTAGTCACATCACCCCCGATCTCGGATTTAGTCAAGATCACCAATAAAACCAGCAATAATTTTTATGCCGAATCTTTATTGAGAATTTTAGGAACGCGATTTAATCGATCCGATCGAGATGCTTCTCACACAGGAATTCAAGTTGTAACTGATACACTCCACCAGCAAGGGATCTCAGCCAATTCTTTTTTACTTGCAGATGGATCGGGTTTATCGCGAAAAAATTCGATCGCCCCGATCGCAATTGTCCAGCTTCTCCGCATCATGTCAGTCGATCGAACATTTTGGGATTCCATGTCGATCGCAGGGGTGGATGGCACTTTAAAAAATCGGTTTAAAGATACACCTGCCGAGGCGAATTTGCGAGGGAAGACAGGTAATCTAAGCGGTGTTGCGGCTCTATCGGGTTACATCAAACCTGCTAATTTCGATCGACTAGCTTTTAGTATCGCGATCAACAATAGCAATCAGTCTGGCAAAGAATTACGACAATATATCGATTCGATCGTTTTACTGCTAAATCGCTTGAGACATTGCTAGCTCAAGATTGGAGGTTCAACCGCAACTTGACGGCATGAAGGTCGGTAACGACTACGGTGTAACATGAATAAGTAAAGGATACCTAGAGCAAGATCGTGTCAGAACAACAAAACCCATTCCAATTTCTCAGTAAAGAAGAGTCAGAAGAAGTCGATCAGGCGATGTTATCGATGCATGAGAAATTTCTCACCCGCATTACGATCTCATCGCTGCGATTGGTCAAACATATTGCCACAGATTTGGATGTACCAGTTGAAGATTTGAGTGCCAGCGAATTGGTGGCTTGGTTTGAGCAAGATGCCAAAATCAAGCGAGAACAGGGTGTTGAGGCAGCATTTTTGAAATGGTGAGCTTATCAATTCCAAATCGAACAATTAGCGATCGACTGCCAAGTTCGATCGATCCAAGACTAGCTTTGACCGCTCTTGCTCC
>JARCMB010000056.1 GCA_030248825.1 Pseudanabaenaceae cyanobacterium MP8IB2.15
CGGAAAGTGGTGCGTCGTGTTGCCATGCCAATTATTATATCGAGCAAACCTGTTTTTGGGATGTGCTATCTTCGATGTGCTTCTTGAAGCCCTAAAACATTACATCCAAAGTCAAGATAGTCCTAAAAGCGAAAATCCCGACCGTTCTTAACCCCGCCCTGCTTCGCGAGGACGGGGAATGCATCACGGAATCTGTTCAACTGAGCTTTCCCAACCTAGCCAAACAGTTTTAGCTTTTCGGTGATTATTTCTTGCATCGTCGCGATCTCTATGCCCATGGCAAATTTGAATTTCAATTGCTGATTTTTTGCCTTTCACTTGCATGAGTCAGCCCTCCGAGGTAAAGTGCTATGTCTGCATGTATAAAAAGAGAGGATTTTGGGTATGGGGAGCCAAGTGCAAGCAATGATAAAAGGTATTAGATCGAATCTAGTTGTGAGTTGGCGGCGAACATTTCGATCGATCATTTTAGTTTTTCTCGGTGTTTCGATCGCGCTATTCACAAACTTGCCCCTGTTCTCATTATTGGGGTCGGACAACTTTTTGGCGGCGCAACCTCTTCCAGCAATTCCAATTGCTCCCATCCTCCCAACGGTAATTACATCAGAACTGCGTGGCGTATGGCTGACGAATATTGATAGCGATGTCCTATTCTCACGCGACAATCTCGATCGAGCAACCCAAAGACTCAAGCGGCTTAACTTTAATACGATTTATCCCACAGTTTGGAACGGTGGATATACACTTTATCCCAGTGTAGTGGCAGAAAAGACCTATGGGAAAGCTGTAGATCCCGAACCAAGATTGCAAAATCGAGATATGTTGGCCGAAGCGATCGAACTGGGGCATCAGCAAGGTCTAGCTGTGATTCCGTGGTTTGAATTTGGCTTGATGTCGGAAGAGAGAGCCGAACTAACTCGCCAACATCCTGACTGGCTCACGAGTCGCAAGGATGGTTCTACTGTTACGGTTAAAGGCGATCGAGGGCAGCATCGTTTCGTCTGGCTCAATCCCGCCCGACCTGAAGTCCAGACATTTCTCTCTGACATGATTGCAGAAGTTGTGGCTAAATATAAGGTTGATGGCATTCAACTCGACGATCACTTTGGTATGCCAGTCGATTTTGGTTACGATGACTTCACTGTGACGCTCTACCAAAAAAGCCACGACGGCAAACGTCCACCTGACAACCAAAAAGATCCAGAATGGATTGCCTGGCGGGCGCGGCTAGTCACAGACCTGATGGTGAAAATATTTGCTCACGTTAAAACCACAAAACCTAATTGCATTATTTCACTCTCTCCCAATCCTAAAGACTTCTCATACGCCAATTATTTGCAAGATTGGTATCGTTGGGTGCAGTTGGGATTTGTGAATGAACTGATCGTGCAGGTATATCGATCGCAACTTGATGACTTTAAACGCGAATTGGAACGCCCAGAGCTGTTAGAACTACGACGCAAAATTCCTGTTGGCATCGGTATTCTCACAGGTTTGCGGGTTCTTAACGTCGATATGAAGCAAATCGAGACTCAAGTTAAAGTGACGCGCGATCGATCGTTTCATGGTTTTTCGTTTTTCTTTTATGAAACTTTAGGCGATCGAGATATTGCCTTCCAATCTCTCCTTGCTACCCCTGCTACCCGCCCAGACAAACAGAGTATTGCGGCGCTCAGTAAAAGATAGTCCACAAATCCGATCGAGATCGCGCCTTATTACCTCTTAGCCCCCCCTTTTTAAGGGGGATTTAGGGGGGTGTTAAACAGGCATACCTTGAGGGAAACCTGTGCGGATATCCTCGACCAAGCCATCACGCAACACGATATCTACTTGCATTTTGCCAATCAGGTTGTCGCCTTTAGCGATTGGGAAGAAACTGTCAAGCTGTCCTTGATTAACTTCCTGCTCTAATTCCAATACTTGGATTTGGTTGAGCTGTTGGAGGAAGCCATTTTTTTGTTCTAATAGTTCACCCTTACGGCTATTCATTTCCAAGCGAATAGATTCAATCTCCCGCAAGACTTCAGGACCAGGTGGTCTGATGCTATTGCGTTCTAGTTCCGCAATCATGCGTTGTCCCTGCGCGTCAAATTGTTGGATTTGGTTATCAGCCTGAGCAATTTGCACCTGAAGCTGTTGTTGCATTTCATCTTTCCAGCGCGGTGTGACGATCACTTTGACGTTAACGGCACGTTTAAGCAAAAGCTGATTATCAAAATCTATGGAATCCATATTCTCCTGATTGGGTTTAGGTAAACATCTTGTCAATAATATCTTGATAGTGTTCGGTTACAACATTACGTCGGACTTTAAAAGTCTGAGTCATCATGCTGTTAGCGATCGAAAAAGGTTCGGGCAAAAATGCAAACGGCCCAATTCGATCGTTAGAACTATAACCTGGACGATTTTTGACTTCACGGTTTAATTCTTCCCGATAAAGCGTCTGAACTTTCGCGCTGTTCAATTCATTTAGAACTTGACTGAGTTCAGAATTAGGAGGAATTAGCTGCGCCGCTTCCAAGGCACTGAGGTTGGGCACAATCAAAGCCCCTAATTGTTTTTGATCTTGACCGACCACGATAATTTGATCGACATAAGAACTGCGAGAACAGGCATTTTCTAGAGCTTGGGGTTCGATATTTTCACCATTGCTCAGCACAATTGTGTCCTTTGCCCGCCCAGTGATGATCAAGTCGCCATGTTCGCTGACCCAGCCTAGATCTCCAGTTTCAAACCAGCCCTCTGGATCGATCGATTTTGCCGTGGCTTCGGGATTCTTGTAATACCCCCGCATCACTTGGGGACCCCGAATTAGTACCAGTCCTCGCTGTCCTGTGGGTAAATCAGCCCGACTTTCTAGATCGACAATGCGGGTCTCGGTGCGTGGTAGTGGCTGACCATCGGCATAGCGCAGATTTCGAGCGGGACGACGGACATGTGTAATTGGTGAAGTCTCAGTCAGTCCATATCCGCCTAAAATGTTAATCCCGACAATCTCATAAAAATCCTCAATGTGTTCGGCGATCGACCCACCACCACTGACAATGAACTTAAACATGC
Organism: Pseudanabaenaceae cyanobacterium MP8IB2.15; assembly: GCA_030248825.1. GTDB lineage: Bacteria > Cyanobacteriota > Cyanobacteriia > Pseudanabaenales > Pseudanabaenaceae > JARCMB01. The sequence continues at coordinate 3,061 of JARCMB010000056.1, forward strand.
CGCCAGTGCCTTCACGCACTTTTTTGTAAACTAACTTGTCTCCTAATTTATGGAGACCCCACAGCGA
>JARCMB010000375.1 GCA_030248825.1 Pseudanabaenaceae cyanobacterium MP8IB2.15
CTCCAAAAGTGTCGGATCATCGGTGATGCGGTCGAATCGATCGAATTATATGCCGCCGAGTTAGTAGACAACATGATTTCGCATAACCACAGTTGCGATCTGATTGGTGTGCAAACCCAAAAAGAATTAGATTGGATCGTCGATCGACTCCTCCCATCCCTCCACCAAACCGATCGAGAAATCATTAACCTCCTGCGTGGACTCAATGGTGAATTCATTCCCAGTGGAGCATCGGGTGCGCCCACACGCGGCAGACCAGAGGTGTTACCAACGGGACGCAATTTTTACTCGGTCGATCTACGGGCCATTCCCACCGAGACAGCTTGGGATATTGGGCGCAAAGCGGCGGAAGTTTTGGTCGAGCGATATACTCAAGAAAATGGTGAATATCCCAAAACCTTGGGACTGTCGATTTGGGGTACGGCGATCATGCGAACTGGTGGTGATGATCTTGCCGAAGCCTTGGCTCTACTGGGCGTGCGTCCTGTCTGGGATGGCGTGTCGCGGCGGGTAGTTGATTTTGAGATTTTGCCGCTTTCAGTCCTCGGTCGTCCGCGTGTGGATGTGACATTGCGGATTTCAGGTTTCTTCCGCGATGCCTTTCCCAACTTAATCGATCTATTCGACAGTGCCGTGAATGCGGTGGCTAGCCTTGATGAACCCGCCGACCAGAACCCACTCGCGGCGCAGGTGAAAGCCGAAACCAGCCAATGGGAATCAGCAGGATTATCGATCGAACAAGCCGATATTCGATCGCGCTATCGGATTTTTGGCTCCAAACCCAGTGCTTACGGTGCAGGTTTACAAGGTCTAATCGCCTCCCAAAACTGGGAAAGTGATGATGATTTAGCCCGAGCTTACATCAACTGGAGTGCCTATGCTTACACTCGTAATGCTGAAGGCAAGTCTGCCACCGAAGCGTTTTCGCAACGACTCGGCTCTATGCAAATCGTCCTACAAAATCAGGATAACCGCGAACACGATCTGCTCGATTCCGATGATTATTATCAATTTCAGGGGGGCTTAACGGCGGCGGTTCGATCGATTTCTGGAAACTCGCCTGAGATCTATTTTGGTGATAATTCCTGCATGGCTCAGCCCAAAGTCCGTAAACTCAGCGAAGAGATTAGTCGGGTCTATCGATCGAGGGTTGTCAATCCTAAATGGATTGCGGGGGCGATGCGGCATGGTTATAAGGGAGCATTTGAGATGGCAGCGACTCTGGACTTCTTGTTTGCCTATGATGCCACCACTCACTGCGTTGAAGATTTTATGTATGAAGGTGTAGCGGCGGCTTATATCTTCGATCCTGAAGTCCAAAATTTTATCCAAACTAGTAATCCTTGGGCCTTGCGCGACATGGCAGAACGGTTACTCGAAGCCAATCAGCGCGGTTTGTGGCAAGAAGTATCGCCAGAGATGTTGGAGCAGTTAAAAGCAATAGTTAATCAAGCTGAAGGGTCGATCGAAGCGCAAGTCTCCTAATCTTGAAACTCTCATTTTATTGATTAATCTGGGTAAGGTTAGCTCCATTTTTTCAGCATCTCACGTAATTGCTCTAAGTGAACTAGCTTGGTGATTTGATCAGCTTTTTGAGCTAACTTGAGATTTAAGAAATAAATTATTTACGCCAATCCGCATTTTTTGCTTTCGCCTCAATCATCATTGCAATGATATCTTGCATTTCGTGCTTAGCTCGCCATCCTAGCTTTTGTTTAGCTTTTTCAGGATTTCCATAGCTTTTCATGATTTCAGAGGGACGAAATAGACTTCGATCGATCACTATTCGATCGCTTGCCTCTAAAGATAGTCAGAAAATAATCGATCCTTTATTTACCTTAGAAATCACTGGGATCACCCACTCCTACTATAGCAGCAATTTTCTTAAGTAATGGGATCATTTACTTTTTGGTAAACTCCTATACCAAAATAAGCAAATCCTGTCTCTACGAATTTCTGAAGACTATTACTTTGACCTGTCGCAATCACATAAGAGATAGTTAATAAATAATCGATCCTTTAGTTATTCTAAAATTCTTAGGATTACCCATTGAGATTAGCGGTAAACTTTCTTAAGTCATAGGATCAATTATTTCTTGATGGTCTCTAAGCGCCATTGACTCTAGTTTTACATTGTCTCTAATTCCTAGAGTCTCTAAATTCCGAAACTATGAAACCTCGGCATCTCTAGAAGTGCCGTATACAGTGTGTCCTTTGGTTAATAATAGTGAAGCTAGGTAGGCTCCATCCTGACCTGAGATGCCGCAAATTAGTGATTTCTCATGGTTCGATCCAGTATGTAAGCATTAGAATAAGTTAGATACTAACTATCGAAGTATAAAACATAAATGTGAAGTCACAAGCACTATGACCCAAGCTTTAGAACGGCAAGTAGCACCACAAACATCCTACGATCGCGACTTCTTGATATGGGTAGAGGAAACAATCGCTCATTTACAATCGGGTGATATCAAAAACTTGGATGTTGCCAACTTGATTGAGGAGATTGATTCATTGGGAAAAGCTCAGAAAAGTGCTTTTAAATGTCAAGTTCGCGCTTTGATAGAACATATTATGAAGCGTTGCTATGTTGATATGCCTCTTGAATACAATGGATGGGAACGGACTATTCGCAACATCCGCCCCGAAATTGAAGATCTCATCGAAATTTCTCCCACTCTTCAAAATGATTACTTCAAGGTTCTGGATACAGTTTATCAACAATGTTTGAAGAAGCTACAGCCAGAATATAAAGATGCCAAATTTCCTGACCAATGGCAATTTACTCGATCGATACACGATCTCTTAAATGTAGATTTTTGGGAAGTAATGGGCTAGTAGTTTCAGCGAGGGAGCATCTCACTTTTAAGCTGAATGCTTATCTTTTTTTACTCATTTGTTTAGATGAAAACCTGAGGAGGGTTGAGGGAATTAGTAAGACTAGAAATGTCGTAAGTTTAAAGTTCCCTTGACAAATATAATTTTTGAGTTCTTGCGAATAGGCTTTAGTTTCTGCTTCAAGATTTAACCACTTACTTCCCAATAGTAATAATTCATAAGCGCGATCGGTTAAGCCAAGATTTTGATAGATCTCAAAATACTTCTTAGCAATGCGATACCAAGATACTGGCGTAACCTTTCGGCTATTACTACCTAAGTATTTACGCCAAATATAAATAACTTCTGGAATATATCGATATTCACAGCCTGTTGCGATCGCCCGAATCCAAAATTCAACATCATGTAGATCTTCAACTCCAAAACTAGGATCATAACCACCAATACTTTGCCATAGCGATCGTCTGATCGGAGTTGTCCCAATTAGTTGCCAATTAGAACTCATAGAAAAATGCTTAGCCTTGAGCATGGATCGTAATGAGATATCTTGAGGGCTAATATTTTTGCTTTCCGTAACCTTATCTTGTCTTAAATAATTTCCATAAACAAAACCTATAGATGCATTGTTTTGAAAGGCTATTGAAATTAGCTCTAAAGCATTATTGGGCAAAATATCATCAGCATCTAGTGGTACTAAAATGTCACCTTGAGCTACTTGAAAGCCGTTGTCTCTTGCCACGGAGGAGCCGCCGTTATTTTCTCGCCAAATTACTCGAATAAGAGGATTTTCTTCTAATTTCTTACAGGTGTTAATTGTACTGTGA
>JARCMB010000057.1 GCA_030248825.1 Pseudanabaenaceae cyanobacterium MP8IB2.15
ATATTGAAGATACGCGCCGACTGTTAGCAGCGATGTATATCCCTTTAGGCATGTTTCTACTGATGTTTGGTAGTCGCGTCGTCAATGCCGCTACACGGAATCTAGCGGCAAACCTCAGAGGCGTGAGTTTGCTAATCGTGGTTGCTGTGAATACTTGGCAGGTGATTAATGGAGCGTGGAAACCAGCATCTTTGTATATTTACCTTGTGCTTTTTCCTGTGATGGCGATCGCTTATTTTTACTTTGGGACAATTAAACCCGAACGAGAACCCAGCCGTGACTAGGGATTAGGTCACCGCTTGACCCAAGGATTTGTCAAGTGGGAAGTTCATTGCTTGGCGTTGCGCGAGATAGAGCTTAGCAATTTGACGTGCCAAATTGCGAATACGAGCAATATAGCGCACTCTTTCCGTTACCGAAATTACGCCTCTAGCATCTAGCAAGTTAAAAGTATGAGAGCACTTCAGCACATAGTCAAACGCAGGTAGAACCAGTTCTAGATCGATCAGATTCGCTGCCTCTTCTTCGTACTGTCCAAACAGACGGAATAACAGTTCTGAATCCTGACTTTTCTGACCAGAATTATCTTTGCCAAAATTATAAGAACTATATTCTACCTCTCCCTGTTGATGTACCTGCCCATAAGTCACCTGACCAAGTTGAGCATGAGATTGCCAGACAATATCAAAGATCGAATTCACACCTTGTAAATACATCACAAGGCGTTCTAGTCCATAGGTAATCTCGACTGAAACAGGACGGCAATCAATCCCACCACACTGTTGAAAATAGGTGAATTGAGTGACTTCCATCCCATCTAGCCACACTTCCCAACCTACGCCCCAAGCTCCTAAAGTCGGTGATTCCCAATCATCCTCGACAAAACGGATGTCATGATCGGCAGGATCGATGCCCAAATATTTAAGGCTATCGAGATAGAGTTGAATCGCATCGTCAGGTGATGGCTTGATCAAAACCTGAAACTGGTAATAATGCTGAACACGATTGGGATTTTCGCCATACCTCCCATCAGTGGGACGGCGACTTGGTTCGACATAGGCAACCCGCCATGGTTCAGGCCCAATCGCGCGTAAGAAAGTATGCGGACTCATCGTACCTGCACCTTTCTCGACATCATAAGGCTGGGCGATCAGACAACCGCGATCGCTCCAGTAAGTTTGCAGAGCGAGGATGACAGATTGAAAGTCCATGAGTTTGGCAAATTTAACAGCATCTGATTCTAACTCGACTTGCGGTCTTGAGCCTAAGTTAGACTCAGCGACTACACTCTATCCGTTTCTCTAGAGACAAGGACAGGTTCTAGTTCAGCCTTTGTCGTCTCGAAAGCGGGTTCGATCGACGAAGGCAGTAAACGGGCCTGACCATAGTACGAGGAGTAGTAGCTGTAGTAGTAGCTGTTGTCGCTCTTATCGATCATATTGAGCAAGATACCCGCAATATTACAATGACTTGCCACGAGTATTTCTACAGCTCTGGAGATCGCACCCCGTGTAGAACGTTCGATCGCAGCGACCAGAACAACTGTGTCCACCTTAGAAGCAAGGCTTTGAGCATCAGTAATACCGACAATTGGCGGCGTGTCGATCAGGACGTAATCGTAAGTATTTCGCCATACTTGCAAGAGTTTTGCCATCTTTGCCGACTCTAGCAAAGCGATCGGGTTAGGTGGCAAAGGCCCAGATGTAATTACATTCAGGTAGCCTTTCATCTCTGCGGGGGACTGCACAACCGATTTCCAATGACGGTTAGTAGCGATCGCCGTAGACAGCCCCACAGTATTCCGCACCCGCGCTAGCTTATGGATTGTCGGTTTCCGCATATCGGCATCAACAATCAACACCTTGTGTCCAAGTTCTGCCAACACTGTACCCAGATTATAAATCAGCGTACTCTTGCCCTCAGATGGGATCGCCGAAGTAAACATAATCGTCTTTATACTCTGATCGGAACCCAGATAACGCAAGTTTAGAGCCAGTGATCGCAAAGCTTCTTTGAAAGCAGAATGGCTGTAACTTGGAGCCAAAGCAGGTTGATCGGAAACCTGAGGCAATAGCATATCGGTCTTGGGCACGGCACCGAGCAAAGGCACATCGGTAAGCTCTCTGACTTCTTCGATTTCTCTGATTCTCTGATCGGATTTTTCTAAGAACATCACCAGTGCTACCGCCATCAGCAATCCTGTAAACCCACCCAACAGAAGGTTCAGTAGAATATTCGGCGATACGGGAAGGAGTGGCAAGTAAGCCTGATCGAGAATCCGCCAGGAAGCGATCTCCTGCGCTTCAGAAATCCGCAATTCCTCTAATTTCTCCGACAGCTTGCTAAAAATTGAGGAGTCTAGGGCTAACTGACGCTGCAACCCTGTAAAAGTTTGCTGAAGCTGAGGAATTTGGGCAAAAGTACGGTTGATCTGTCCCTGCGCCTGACGAATGCTACCCATTTGAGCTACCTGTACTGCCATCATGGTTTGGGTCTCAAACAACTGCGTTGCCAAGTTCTGCTTAATGGATACCCCACTTTGCGGCGTTCCTTCCTTCGTGATCCCGACAACGCTAGCACCATTCCCTAGCACTTCTTCTGCCTGCACCTGCATCAACTTGTAGAGTTGATCTCGCCGATCTTTTAAAGCTTGCACTGTGGGATGGCTCTCTTGATATCGCGTTCGTTCCAAGAAATAACTAGTCTCAGCTTCTTGAAACTGCTTCACTAAAGTCTGATAGGTTGAGTCTTGGGTCAGAATCGCTCCCCCTAAAGCCAAATTAGCTGACTTACCGATCTGGCGTTGCAGTTCCTGAAATTGCTTTTGGGTTTGCGCGATTTTGATCTGTAATTCTTGGGCTTGGGTCTCCAGTGCCTGCTTCATCGTGTAAACCGAAGCCGCATAGATATCAGGATCGACAATATTGTACTTACGGCGAAACTCAGTCACTTGCTGCCCCGATTTATCGAGCTGTTTTTTAACTTGAGGCAGCTTCACTTCGATAAATTTAATTGCACTGCGGGACTTCGATCGCTTATCTGTCTGGCTATATTTGGTAAATTCATTTGCCAGAGAGGTGATGATGTCTTTGGCTCTCTGAGCATCGGGATCGCGGTAGTTGATCTTGAGAACACGAGCACCTTTGATCTGAGCGATCGACAAGTTTTTACTCACTTGCTCCAAAAACTTATCCTCAGACATATTACCGTAAGGATTTTTGAGCTTGGTAACCGCAGATTTGACCAGAGAACGACTAGCTAAAATCGCCATTTCAGTAGAAAGACTACCATCACGCGGGAAATTGCCTTCACTATCTGGGATCGGTAGTTCTGACACAGAGATCGTTGACTTATCAATCAGAATCGATGCCGAAGATTCATAAAGCGGCGTTCGGGTGAAGGTGTATGCCGCAACTCCAGCAAAGACTGTAGCCGATACAGCAGCTACAGCAATCCAGCGTTTACGAAGAGTCCGCAGGAGCTTCACGACATTGATCGAATTATCAAACTGGTTGGAATTAACCGAATAATTTGCCATTTTCCCTCACCCAAACAACTTACTGGACTCTTTGAACAGAACCTACTGAATCATCTGGACTGATCATGTGGCGCGAGTTCAATCTTCTTAAGCTGAGTTATTTAGCTGAGATCGATAAGCGATTTACAGAATATTTACCGCAACTTTTGCAAAAATACTTCGCAAATAGCTTGCAAAAACACAATGTCAGCATTACTATTGCTGGCATCAACCTACAAGTAAACTATCAAACTTAAACCAATGCCTTACTGGCAAATTTATTGGCTAAGTTAACGTCTTAACTTGCGGGTATTAATATCGCGATCTCACATCAAACCAATAACCAAACCAAACAGACTGAACAAGACCGAAATTAATCCAGATTTGACTTTAAGCTCAGAAATTCTGGTTTAAGTCACACTCTGAATACGTAGGTCTAAAGCAATCTAAACCAAACCAATAAAAACAATATTCAGGCAATTTGACGGTATAGATTGAGTCTTGACCACTTAATCTATACAAAGTTCAATTGTCTGGTATTTTTTTGAGCCACCCATAATAATCATATTACATTTTTCTATGGCTTTCATATGGCTTTATCAGGTTATTCGTTTTAAATTAAGGTGATGCTAACAAATCAAGTTTTATCTTCGACTCTGCTGTTAACCATCTTGTTACTGGTGGGGCTTGTGTCTTTTGTCAAAGGATCGGTCAAAGATCGCACGACCGAAATGATCTTTAGTAATGCCAATTTCGACGACGATCGATTGCTGGCTGAGGTGCGAACCTATTTCAAACAGCGTGCCTATGAAGTTACGAAAATCGATCCGACGCAGGAATCTGTGACGCTCTCAGGTCAGGCGAAGCCCAGTGTATTTCTCGCCATATTATTAGTAGTTCTCGTGGGGATCGGTTTGACCTGTCTAGGCTTAGTCCTGAGTATCTTAGTGCCTGCCTTGAGCGATAACTGGTGGCTAATGATCTTGGCTGCGCCTTTTGCTGGCGTATTTTACTGGCGTGGTGCCGATCGAATTGAATCAGTCAGTCTGGAATTGCGCCCTGGTTCGCGTCTGTGGGTGCGCGGACACAAAGATGAACTCACAGAGTTACAACGATCGCTTAACTTAGTAAAAGAGTAATTATCAATACTTAAGCTGTGCTCGAAACCCTCACCGAAATTTACCTGCCTCTAATTGGCTGGACACTAGCTGGTTTGCTGCTGTTGCGTTCTGTGCCAGCATCGATCCCAAAACTCATGGGTCGATCGCTCTATTGGGTGGGTGTGCCGCTTCAGGTGCTGGCTTTTATGCAGCGTTCTGATTTAACTAAAGCGGTGGGGCTTGTGCCTGGGGTGGTGTCGGCGACGTTGTTAGGTGGACTGGGCTTAGCATGGCTTTTTTGCTGGCGGTTGCCTAGGGATCAACGGGGCGGATTTCTGTTGTCTGCAACTATGGGCAATACGGGATTTGTCGGTTTGGCGATTGCGCCGTACTTGCTGACTGACGAGTATCTGGGCTGGGCAGTACTGTTTAGCATTGCGAATAATGTGCTTGGTAGCTATGGATTGGGAGTGGCAATCGCCAGTTTTTATGGGGCGCATGACAAGCAGGTAAGTTGGCTCACCCATATCAAATCGGTGCTGACTACACCTGTGCTGTGGGCATTTAGCTTTGGTCTCTGGCTACAATTTCAACAGATCGAGCTAGCTCCCGATCTGGCTCAACCCTTATCAGATGGTCTACAGATCGCTGCAAAGGGAGTTGCACCTGTGGCTCTGTTGCTGGTGGGGATTCGCCTGAAGCAAGCCTACTGTCGCAGTGCTTTGATTACAGCCTTACCTGCGGTGTTGATTAAGCTAATTTTGATGCCTCTGGCGGTTGGATTAGCAATGACGGTGCTAAATATCCCAGAAATTCCGCGTCTGGCAATAGTACTGCAAGCGGGTATGCCTACAGGGCTGGCTTGCATCATTGTGGCAGAAGAGTATAACGTCAACGAAGATTCGATCGTCATGAGCATTGCCCTCAGTAGTGTTGGCGTGTTGGCGACAATTCCACTGTGGTTATGGTTATTTTAATAGTGATTTAGCTAGCTGTGAGTCGAAAATCCCACCTTTTCCCACTTTGTTCCTACTTTTTCTTACTGCCAATTTTAAATCTAGCCATTATAGTTGCAGAGATTAACTAAATTTATTTGCCAATTTTGCCAATTTATTCTCAGGGATAAGACCTAAATAAACTGGATCGAACATTGGGTTAATTTCTAACTTTGAGACGCATCGTCATACCTTAATCTACTCCTCAAAGCGCACGTATATGCCAAGCCTCAAGAATACAATTGAAGATATTGTTGTTGATGAAGCGACGACTCAGATCGATCACTTAAGTAGCACGATCAAAAAACAGATCAATCTGAGTGAGGTTGTAGCGTATGCGCTTAATCGCCTGCCACCCATGTATGCCAGTACCGATCGAGGTTGGTTGCAACAGCGTAAACGTGCCCACAATGAAATGGAGCAGTCGATCTCCAGTGCTGTCCGTCATGCCATGATGGCGGTGACGCGCGATCCATTACGCCTAGTTGGACCTCTGCCCCAAGAGGAGCTTGAAAGTCCTGTTCATTCCTTGGCAAAGCTACGTAGCACACTGAATAAGCCGTACCTAAGATGGAAAGAAATTCCTGGTGCAGTTAAGGATGCGATCGACGAAGCTAAGCAAGGCCAGTTAGAAAATCGCAGCTACTTTAGTGCCCAGAAACGACAGATTATTGAGGTTAAAGAGTATCTCAAACGGACTAAAGTTCAGAATAGCTCTTGGCGCGATC
>JARCMB010000376.1 GCA_030248825.1 Pseudanabaenaceae cyanobacterium MP8IB2.15
GAACGCTTAGCAGAAATTAATTACTTACTCCAAATCCTACAGGTAGCTTAGTTATGTCACCCAATAAATCTCGACTTGGCAACCACCTATCATCTCTACAAAAATGGGAACTACGAGAAAATCCATTTCGGGCGACACCACCCGACGACCCAGAGCTATTGTCACAGATATTTTATGGACGCGATCAAGAATTAGATATTGCTATTCCCACCCTCTATGAAGGCAGGAATATTTTGGTAAGAGGGGCTTGGGGTATTGGCAAGACTTCCTTAATTCTCAACTTGATCTATCAGTTACAGCAGGAAGTGGCGGCATTAGATCAAAAGATGCTCGTCCTCTACCTCAGTAGTATCCCAGGAGAAAAAACTGTAGACTTCTATCGTGCCTTATTAATGGCTGTTGCGGATAGCTTAAAAGACAAAGATTCCGAAGCCCAAGATATTGCTAACACTCTATTAGGCTACTCCATCCAACGCACCAAAACCTCCACCGAAGGTAAAGTGCAATTATGGACGATATCATTTAGCGTTAAAGATGAATCTCCTTCCAATCCACTTACTCCTAATACTAACGCCGATCCTTATCCTCTACTCATGCGTCTATTGGATAAAGCCGAACAGACATTCGATCGTATTGTCTTTGCCATCGACGACTTTGACAAAAAAGATCCGATCGTTGTTCAAACTATTCTAGAAGGCAGCCTCGATCTCTTTCGTAATAGTAAGCGTCGAGCATTTATCATTACAGGCAGAGGCTTTACCGATCTTCAAGAAGCAACTTTGAAAGCTCTAGGCATTTTTTCCGAAGATATAAACCTTATCCCGATGACTCAAGAAGACTTACGACACATAGCCATCAACTATCTCAATAGCGTCAGGATGTCTCATCGTGATGATTGTTATCCTTTCACCGAAGAAGTGATGTCATTAATAACTGACTATGCTCAAGGATTTCCTCGACAGCTTAATACCATCTGTGAGAAAGTATTACGTCAAGCTGCATCTAAAGGATATGACGAGATCGATCTAGATGCTTTTAACGATGTTTGGCAAGTGATTCAACAAAACTACACTCTTGAGCTTCCTCCTCAATTACGTCATTTACTCTATGTCGCCCACCAAACAGGAGGCATAAGCGAAGACATTAAAGATGAAGATCTAGCTAAACTTGATGCTCTAACCTATATTTCACTGCTTCCTAAGCTAAAATCCATGGAAGAACTAGGAGTGCTAATCCGTCGGGAAGATGAAGGTGGCATCCGTTTTTTACCTTCTAAACTATTTCAACCTCCCACTTGATCGAGAGCTAACCGCTTTTACGGTTCTTGATGGCGAAGAATTTTGCGATTATGAATAGAGGTGAAGTATGGCTCGTTCAACTAAATCCAACCATTGGAAATTAAAATAGTTTGTAACAGTCAGCTCTTCCCAATAATCCAATTGCGTTTAAAAAAGCGAGCGAGTTGAGTTGATTCCAGAGAGAGACAGATCGGGCGACCATGCGGACAGGTATGGGGATTGCGCGTATTTTGCCATCGATCGACGATATCTTGCATTGCGAGTAAATCTAAAGCAGTACCATTACGAATCGCGCTCCGACATGCGGCAGTGGCTTTAGCGGCTAACAGATCGTCTTGCAAACTCAGTTCGAGCAGAATGGATGGGATATCCGCTCGATCGATCAGGATTTGAGGGATCGATCGAACTGCCCACAAATTTTCACCAAACGGTTCGATCTCGATCGATATAGCCTGTAATCTTTCTACCCGCAGTTCCGATAGATTTTTGAGAATAATTGGTTCTTCGATCGCGATGATCTGCCATTGATGTTCGATCTGCTCAAACAAAATCCGCTCATCCGCAACGTGCTGCTCGATCAGCCACAGCCCCGCAGGATGTTCCGCCAAAATGTATGTATCGTGAACCTGAGCGATTGCTTTAACTGGTTGCAATGGCTGAGATGGAGAAGATGGATTGTATGATTGCGTCGGCTCAGCCACCCGCAGGAGTTGATGCACAGCCGCAGAACTTGATATTCCTCCTGTTTGGAGGGTTTGGGTAATTAGGGCACTGAGTCGATCGCGCCATCGATCTAGCTCATGCAGATAGATTTCATTTTTAGCAGGATGGCGGTTCCAATCTACGCAATCGGGCGAGATATGCAGATGTGCGACACAAATGGGATAACGCCGTGAAGGGAGAGTTCGTGCCAACGCCGCGAAAATTGTTTGTTCCATTTCAGGAAACTGGACAAATCTGCCATTAATTGCAACTTTTACCCAGTCAGGACGGTAACGAGAAATCCGATCTGGCAATCCGAGGGTCAGTTGAATATAAGAATGGGGATCGATCGATGATTCCCCATTCACCAAATCACCAGACTTAATCGAGCTAATTATTTGCGGTAGGATGTCGTGCATCCCTGTACCTGCCCAAATTGCAAACCAGTTTCGATCGTCGAGATCGGCTTGCCAAGTAATGTGAGGATGCGCGATCGACATCTGTTGAATTGCTAGCTGGATTTTGCGGAGCTGTTGCGAAATAACGGGTAGTTTTTCGAGCCGAGCAGGAAGGTTAGCGAATAAATGACGCACGGTCACAACTGTCCCTGGAGAGAGTGCCACAGCTCCGATCTCTTGCACATTGCCCATATGGTCATAATTTGCCTGCCAACCTGAGTTATCCAAAGCCTCGCGGTTGTTTAACCGACTGCAAATTTGGAGGTCAGCTAGTTGCGCCAAACTTTGGAGAGCTTCACCTCTGAAACCTAGGCTATTAATTTGGTGCAAATCTTGCTCGGTATGGATTTTGCTGGTGGTGTGTGGTGTGGCAGCCAGTGTTAAATCTTCGACACTAATGCCACAGCCATTATCGCTCACCTGAATGCTCAGCGTCTCCGTCCACACCGAGATATTAATCCTTGTTGCCTGAGCATCGATCGAATTTTCGAGCAATTCGCGGGTGGCCGCAGCGAGGGAGTCGATCACTTCTCCTGCCGCAATGAGATGCACGACTGCTGTTGGTAAAGTCTGAATAATTGCCATTATGTCATTTTAAGATCTCGATCGCGGCTTTAGACCAGATTATTTGTAATTTCTAGAGGCTAAAGTACCAAAAGTGAGGCTAGAGTGGCAATATGCTATGTTTGTGAGGTTCAGCGAAATATGGTAATGACGTTTTATAGATGATGCTTCAAAGATGACGATTCAAAGA
>JARCMB010000377.1 GCA_030248825.1 Pseudanabaenaceae cyanobacterium MP8IB2.15
GCAGCCCCAATCATGCCGACATTGGGATTCAGGATAATGTGAACGGGAATTCGATCGAGCATAGGACTGACGCGCCCTTTATGTTTAAAAGCGGTGAGCCAGCCATTTTGTTCGATCAAAGGCAAAATTTTCGTGGCAATTCCACCCGCAAGGTACAGTCCGCCGTAAGGTAAAAGTTTCAAAGCCAAATTGCCTGCTTCGGCACCATAGGCAGACACAAATATCTGCATTGCTTGGGCTGAAAGTCGATCGACTCGATCGATCGCCGCCCTAGCGATCGAAGCCGCCGCATCGACATCATGATTTCCCTGCTCCCATGACCGCACAGCATCGGCTACCTGCTGACCAATTTTGCTGAGATCTGGGTCGGGGTGTCGATCGCGTAAAAACTGGTAGATCGTGACGATGCCTCGACCGGAAACCACCCGTTCGACTGAAACTCGTTCGTGTCTGGCTAACAAATAGTCCAGCAAATCGATCTCTAAAGTCGATCGAGGCGCAAAATCGGCATGACCACCTTCAGAAGCATAGACTTCATAGCGATCCTGATTCCAAGCTAAGAAACCTTCGCCCAAACCAGTACCTGCACCAACGATCGCAATCGGGGCTTTTTCCTGATGGATTCCTGACTGAAGTGTGTGGAGATCGGTCGGATCTAATCCCAAGATGCCGTAACCGACGGCGGCAAAGTCATTGATCAGGGTGACATGCGGAATTTTTAGCTCACTTGAGAGTCGATCGGCATGTAATGACCAGCCTAAATTAGTCAGTTCAGAGGTGTTATTCACAACTGGGCCGGCAATTCCAAAACAAGCAGCGATCGGTTCTGGCGTGAAGCCCAATTGAGCAGTTGCCGCCGCGAAAAAATGCCGCACCATATCAGTTAGATCTGCAAAGCTATTGCTGGAATAGCCCATGTCATAAATCGGAGAAAGCCGTCGATCGCCATGAGGATCGACCCGCTGCCGAACTAAGCGCAGAAGTGTCTTTGTCCCACCGATATCACCTGCCAATAAGAGTGTCATAGTTCTTGATTTACTCGATCTAGCAGTGCGCCATGATTGTGGAGGCTTCTGACATCAGAAAAGTCTGTTCCTGCGGCACTCCGAAGTGTGACCAAATACGTTCCAGTTAGGTCAGCTCCAGCCAGCTTAGCCCCACTGAGATTAGCCCAATTTAATTTGGCATCAGTCAGATTGGCGCGACTCAAATTTGCCCCCATCAGGTTTGCCCCAGTTAAATTCGCCTTACTCAGGTCAGCATCAGACAAATCGGCATCTCTTAAATTCGCCCCATTCAAAAGTGCCCCAGTGAAGAAAGTTCGAGTCAGGTTGGCGCGAGTCAGGTTGGCACGGGTGAGATTAGCTCCAGTTAAAAAAGCCCGACTCAAATTCGCCTCTAGTAAAATGGCTTCACTTAGATCTGCTTCGATTAAAAAAGCTTCGCTCAGATCGGCTCCGATCAACGAAGCTCGGTTCAGACTAGTGCCATTCAGATTTGCCTGACAGAGTTCCGCCCCGCTCAAATTTGCGCCATTCAAGTTAGCCAAATTTAGTTCTGCTTCTTTGAGGTCAGATAAATCTAGCGTCGCCAAACCCAGATCGGCTTCGGTTAGATTCACATTCGGTAGTTTCGCCCCTGTTAGAAACACGCTACTCAAATTAACCCTACCGAAATCTCTTTCTCCAGCAGCGTACTGCTCTAAAAGTTGACTAGCATCCATAGATTTGAGGTTTACCATTTGGATTTGTTCAAAACTCCAAGCTAGCTAATAGTCTAGGATCGATCGACAGTACTCAGAATCAGGGCCACTTCTTTAGCAAAATAGGTCAAAATCATATCTGCGCCCGCCCGTTTCATACTGGTCAAAGTTTCTAGAATCACTTTCTTTTCATCAATCCAACCCATTTGGGCAGCGGCTCTGATCATGGCATATTCACCACTGACGTTATAGGCCGCCACAGGTAGGTCGGTTTCAGCTTTGACCTTAGCAATGATATCGAGATAAGCCAAAGCTGGCTTTACCATCACAATATCCGCACCCTCGGCAATATCTAGGTAAATTTCCTTCAGAGCCTCACGCGAATTGGCGGGGTCCATCTGGTAAGTTTTTTTGTCACCTGATTTTGGCGCAGAACCCAGCGCATCACGAAACGGCCCATAATAAGCCGAAGCATACTTAGCGGAATAAGCCAAGATCGCCACATGCTCATAGCCCTGCTCATCAAGTGCGAGGCGAATTGCCCCAATCCGACCATCCATCATGTCAGAAGGCGCGACAATATCAGTACCTGCGGCAGCTTGGGACAGCGACATTTTTACCAGTACTTCGATCGTGGGATCGTTGAGGATGATGCCGTTTTGATCTACTAGTCCATCATGACCATGCGTGGTGAATGGATCGAGCGCGACATCGGTAATCACCAAAATATCGGGGGTAGCTTGTTTGATCGCCCGCACAGTTTGCTGGATTAAGCCTTCGGGATTGTAGCTCTCGCTGCCCAGATCGTCTTTTTTCTCAGGGGGAACAGCAGGAAATAAGGCGATCGCATTTACGCCTAATGCCGCAACTTCAGCAATTTCTTTAAGCAACAGATCTAATGTGTAGCGGTAGGCTCCAGGCATCGAAGGCACTTCTTCTCTGGTGTTTTTGCCTTCCATCACAAACATTGGGTAAATCAGATCGTCAACGGTCAGAATTGTCTCTCTTACCAGTCGGCGCAGGGCAGGAGTGCGACGCAAGCGGCGTGGGCGGGTGGTCTGCAACATTAATCTAGATTAATAAATGGATTAAAAGTTGAAAGCTTTGGGCGAAACTGCTCTCAAGCTTTGTATTCTACCAAAACAGCACCCCCAGATCCCAATGACATCTGACTTTATCAAACAAATACAGATAACTTTGGCAAAATATCACTATTTCGGATAAATGGGGTTAATATATAGCCGTTTACTCACACACTTAGTTGCCGCTCTGAGAAGGGCGGTTTCTCTACCTTTTGCCGCCGAATCCTGCTTCGGTTAGTCGATCGAGCGCCAGATAAAAATGAGTGTTAAATGAGTGTTTAAAAGAAGTGCTAGAAATTGTACCAAAAGTTAATTTTTTTTGCTGTCCACTGCGCGACAGAATTTGTCTAGCCTTTAAGCCTAAGCTAGAAATCTCACATTAAACCACTACCCCTCAGGCATTTTAAAGCAGAGGGGCTTTTTTATTTCGGGATGAATTGGGTGTTAGAGCTAACCGCTAACCGTTACTCAGTCTCAATTGCATCGATTTTGGTCGTAACTTTTTCGAGGAAAGCCGCAAGTTCAGCAAATGTGCCAGCGTAGGTAACTGTCGGCGCGTCGTAACCTTTGAGGTTGACTGTATGTTGCTGGAACGGTAGGAGCACGCCAGCATGGGGAGATTGTTCGTAAGTTGTTTCCCCCAAAGCAATATCAGCCCCAATTTCCTTAGTTGCAGTTTCTAGGCGAAAGGCAGCATTAACAGTGTCTCCCAGGGCCGTGTATTCAGGTCGATCGCCTGCGCCCATCTGACCAATAATCGCGTTACCTGTATTTACGCCTGCGCCGATCCTCAGACGAAACGGCAGGTCAAATTTTTCATTCAACTCATCACTCATGAGGTAGAGGGCATTGAGGGCTTGAAATACTTTTAACATTTCTTGTGGCACAACTTTGTCTGTACCGCGAACCGTGTTATGCACCCACACAGCCATCACAGCGTCACCAATGTACTTATCGACCCCACTACCGTAATGACGGATGATTTCTCCCGCTTTGCCAAACCAAGTCCCAATTACCTGCGACAGCACATGTTCTTCTAGTTGTCGGGTTAGTCCTGTGAAATTGCGAATATCGATCACGACCACCGTGATCAGGCGGCGGGTGTGGAGCATCACCGTAGAACGCTGCTGTTTTGCGGATGAGAGGACAACAGGTGTGGGTTCAGGACAGACTAGATCCATGTCGGCTGTACCGAGTGTGATTCGATCGCCATTTTGCAACACAATCGGAATCGTTACCCGTCGCCCATTCACAAAAGAGCCATTCAAACTACCAAGATCGATCAGGTAAAAACTACCAGATTCCATGATCTGAATAATCGCGTGGTTGCGTGAGGCCCATTTGTCTTGGAGCACAATTGTGTTGTCATCTCCCCGTCCTAGAGTCCAGGAAGTTCCTTGCGTGAGTGGAACGGTTAGTTCGTTGCCATCATCGTGCAGCAGTAGGTGAGGGAATGATTCCATGGTTGAGTTACTTAACTACCAGCGAAATTAGCACTAATCACGAGAAAATACCAGATTCAGCATTTATAGGGCTGCCTGTAATTAATGTATCCGAAACTAGCTGACAAGGAAATTAAACTTTTAGCACATGCCCTAACTAGAAATCGAACTATCAGGATGTTCAATCCGAATCTTGCTGAGAAATTGCCTGAGATCGTCAAATGTACCAGCGTAGGTCACAGTTGGCTTATCGTAGCCTTTGAGGTTAACGGTATGCTGTTTGAATGGTAGCAGCACAGCAGCATAGGGAGTGCGTCCATAGGTAGCTTCGCCAAGGGCAATATCTAGTTGCAGTTCTTTAGTGGCAGACTCTAGCCGAAACGCCGCATTCACAGTATCACCCAAAGCCGTGTAGTCAGGATGTTCGCTGCTGCCCATTTGACCCACCATGGCGTAGCCTGTATTCATCCCAGCACCGACGCGCAAAGTAAATGGCAAAGGAAATTCGTTGTTGAGTTCGCTACTCATCTTCGATAGGGCATAAAGAGCATAGAAGGGCTTCAGCATCTCTTGGGTTGGGACTTGGTCTGTGCCAGGACTGGTGGAGTGAATCCAGACTGCCATCACGGCATCGCCGATGTATTTGTCTACCCAACTACCGTAATGGCTAATGATTTCGCCTGCCTTCCGAAACCATGTACCGATTACTTCCGACAGTACTTGCTCGTCAAGTTGCTGGGTCATTCTGGTGAAGTCACGAATATCAACCACGACTACGGTGATCAGTCGGCGACTGTGCAGCATCTTTGTGTCTGTTGTCTGATCTCGATCGATTTCAGATTCTGGTGTGGTATCGATCGATTCGGGACAAAAAAATTCGATTACTGTCTCTCCTAGGGTAATTCGATCGTTATTTTTGAGGCACACAGGGATCGTCACCCGTCGCCCATTCACGAATGAGCCATTGCGGCTACCCAAATCGATCAAGTAAAAAGCACCCGCGCCAATAGTTTGGATCATGGCATGGTTACGAGAAGCACATTTGTCCAGCAATGGGAGAACGTTTTCATTACCCCGCCCAATTGTCCAGACGTTAGCATTAATCAAAGGTACGCGATTCGCCCCTCGCCCAGTCTGAATTAAAACGTGGGGTTGTGCGTCCATCGATACGAATGAAGGTGCCACTAAATCGCTCACAAATTTTTTAGTTCCCCAGTTATAAATTTTAAGTGAAATTTTTAAGGCTGCTTTGATGAAGATTATACCGCCTGTGAACCAAGCAAACAAAAAGGGGCACATGATCTGTACCCCTTAGACTAATTAGTTGTCGATCGAATTTCTCCGAGCTATCTGATGCTACCGAGGTAATTACCCATCTTAGACTTCGCCGTTTTGAAGCTAGGTACAACAACAGACTTATCTTGCTTGGTAAGACGGTTGTATAGCTCTTGGGTATTCGGGAAGTTAGCGGCAGGGAAGGTCTCAAACCGATTGTATGGCACGACATCTTCACCAAAGGCTTGCAGATATTCCATGCTGCTCACAACGGCTCTAACAAAAGCTTTCAAACCTTCATTTGCCAAGATCAGGTTGTACTTGCGAATTTCTGCTTGATCGAGTGGGGCCCGACCGAGGAAGTGTTTTGTGCCAAGTTCGATCACTTTGGTGTTGGGGTAAGGCGTATAGAACTCTTTGATGTAGAGATCTGATGTCCCGATCGACTCGATAAATTCCTTCACCGAGATTTCACCGTTTCTCAACCCACTTTCGTAGCGGCTGAAGACATCTTTCGATACATAAGGCGCAATATCACGCTCGAACACCTGACGATAAGCCGCACCGATCAGAATATTTACTTCGGTGGGGCTGAGGTTTGCCAGTTTGAACACTTTGGTTTGTTCGCGCTTTTTGCTGACCCCTTGGTTGATCCGATCTTGGATCGAAACAAGAGATCGGGCTTCGGTAACTTGTCCCAATTCGACAAAGCGTGGTGTTTCTACCTTATCGATCGATGTGCCCCGATCTTCGGCGATCGAGCCAACTCGATTGGTTCGCATCGACAAGCCCGCAGGTGTGAGGTAACGCTCGTAAGGCACAGTGTCCTCACCAAATGCTAGATCGTACTCAGGCGAGTCAATTATGGCATCGACCAAAGCATAGAAGCCCTTCTTAGCCGAAATATCAAAGTACTTGTTGGTTTCAGCCCGTCCGTATGTCGGGCGACCGAGTAGGCGACGGTGGATATACTCAACCGCTTTCATCACATATAGCTTTGTCCAATACAGATCGCGGAACACATTAGACTTTGCCAACTGGCGAATAAACTCGCGCATCGTAATCGTGCCATTTTCAAGCCTGATTTCCGAGACTTTCAAACGCTGACCTTCATAGACATCGCGTCCGATCACCTGCAAGTAAGCAGCCCGAATCACAGCTTGAGTCGAATTTTCGGTAAACTTGACGCTGGCATTTTTATTGTATTTCTTGCCCTTGAATGCTGGCAGTTGATCGAGCTTGAATACTGGGGAACCGAGCGTACCAGGTGGTTCGCCGATTGCACTAGGATTACCAACTTGGTTTTGAATGCCAGGGCCTTTACGGATCAAGATGCGGCGAGTGTCTTTCCCAAACGGTGCAGGACTAGCACTAGGATTTCTAGTTTCACTCGGGAAAATCGCGCCAAACTGAATTTCTAAAGGATCGTTACCCGAACCATAGACATGCTGATCGGGCAATGGCTGGTTGTAAGACGCAAACAAGGTGATGAACTGCGGTATTTTCCGAAAAGGTGCAGCATAGTTAAACAAGTCGAATTGAGCACCCCAATTTCTCGCAGGTTGAGCCTCTTGCCCAAGACCACGTTGATATGGCACGGTTTCTTCGCCAAAGTAATCGCTGTATTCAGTTGAGTTCACCAAAGCATCAACTAGAGCCGCTAAACCACCCTTGGAGACGATCGAAAAGTATTTTTGGACTTCTTCACGGATTTCGGGGCCGCGTCCGAGGAAATGTTTGAAGGCAAGTTCTAGAGCGCGAGAGTTAATAAATGGCAAGAAAAACTGATCGCGATACAGGGATGATTTACCCAAACGGCGGACAAACTCACGAGTCGAGATTTCGCCATTCTTCAGCTTTGATTCAAGGTCAGAGATCCCCTGACTATAAGCACGGGTAATGTCACGTTCAAAGATTTGGCGATAGGCAGCTTTGACGATCTCATTTTTTTCGCTTGTAGACAGCCCTGTCTTCATCACAAACTTCTGGCGGCGTTCTGCTGTGTTGAAGTAGATCTGAGGTAAAGATAAGCCTTGCAGATCGTCAGAATTACGTTTGCGGACTTTATTTGAGGGAGTTTGAGCCGTGAACTCGGCGATTGCCACATCCATATACTGCGTCACGATCTCTGCGGCTTCCTTATCGCCCCGCACAAAATTCACTGCCGATTGCTTCATCGCTTGCAGCGCCACAATCGTGGCATCAACTGAGCAGGCAGCCCCAATAATTTCACGCAAACCACGAGTATTTTGCGCCAAGATATTTGGATCACCCGCCACGATCGCATAGGTGGCATACCGCAGGAACCAGCTTAGATCCCGCAGCGACTTCTTCATCCGTTCGGGTCCATAGCGAGCAATGTTGATCGGACGGAAACCAGGTGGAGCCACATCAGTGCTGGTAACGCTAAAGAAAGACCTGAATACATCAAAAACACCACCACCTTCGGCGTAGCTCACAGTGCCAAGTTCCATGCCTCTTTTGGTGTCGATCGGCATACCATCCATGCCCATTTTTACTTCTTCTTCAACTTCTTTGGGCTTTTCCAAAAAAGCCATCGCTGAGCCACCTGTAAAAATACGGCTAGCGGCCCGGGAGACAATTGTGTCGGCATTGTTGGTCAGAATGGCAGCGATCTCAAGGCGCTTTGTGCCTGACTGAAAGTAAGTAACTAAGTCCTCAAGTTCAGTACGCCCAGGAAATCTGTCTTGCTGTTCTACCTGTGAAATAGTGGAGGTTAGGGCGGTTTGATATAGCCGAGGACGGGCGTTTACTGCTCCGCTTGATGCTGTAACACTCATTTATTTACCTTAAGATCTTTTTTACAAAGTTTAATTATTATTCGCCCAAGTTGGGACTGCATTATCTTATCTATCTCACCAGAAAATTGACCGCTTTGGGACGTGCTTAACATCTCTGTAACGATAAGTTTTGTAAAGCACCTGATGCTCGAATTTTAGATTGTCAACTAGACCTAACAATGTATTCTTAAAAATCGATCGATTAGAAATTTAAGTTGCGATTTTTTAACATATCTATGAAAAGACTTTTTACCCTAATTCTTCCTTTTTTGATTACTTGCGCTCTAGTGGTGGCTTGCGATCGAGCTGAGACTCCCACCGCTAGTAACACGCCTGCTAGCTCATCAAACCCATCAAGCATTTCTGCGATTCCGATTGGGATTGCGGTTGCCCAGACCAGTAACGTGGCTCTACTTGGTCAAGAACAGGTGATTGGAGCCAAAATTGCCGAACAGTTATTTAACCAAAAAGGCGGGGTGAATGGTACGCCAATCAAACTGGTTTTCCAAGATACGGCAGGAGATGAACAAGGTGCGATCAACGCCTTCAATACCGTGATTACTCAAGATAAGGTGGTTGGTATCGTCGGCCCGACTTTATCTCAACAAGCCTTTAGTGCCGATCCGATTGCCGATCGCGCCAAAGTTCCAGTGCTCGCCCCCTCTAACACAGCTAAGGGGATTCCTCAGATTGGTGAGTACATTGCGCGGGTATCTGCACCTGTGGCAGTGGTTGCCCCCAATGCGGTCAAGATGGCACTAAAACTCGATCCAAAGATTAAAAAAGTTGCGGTTTTCTATGCCCAAAATGACGCTTTCAGTAAATCTGAGACAGGCACATTTCAAGAAACCGTGAAAGCCCAAGGGTTGGAATTAGTCACTGTCCAAAAGTTTCAAACGACGGATACCGATTTCCAGTCTCAAGCTACCAATGCGATCAATGCTAAGCCCGAACTGATGATTATTTCGGGTTTAGCGGCTGATGGTGGCAATTTGGTAAAGCAATTGCGTGAATTAGGCTACAAAGGTCTGATTATCGGCGGTAATGGTTTAAATACATCAAATGTGCTGCCAGTGTGTAAGGCTCTCTGTGATGGCATCCTGATCGCGCAAGCTTACAGTCCCGAACTGTCAAATGAGGTGAATGCAGCGTTTCGCCAAGCCTATGTCGCCCAGAACAAAAAAGAGCCGCCACAATTCAGTGCCCAAGCTTTTACAGGTGTGCAGGTGTTTGTAGAAGCTCTGAAGTCCTTAGACAATAAAACGAAACTCAACACCTTGTCTTTAGAACAGCTAAGAACTCAACTAAATCGCGAGATCCTAGCAGGGAAGTACAGTACGCCGTTGGGTGAAATTAGCTTTACGCCTGAAGGTGAAATTATCCAAAAAGACTTTTATGTTGCCCAAATCAAAATGGAGCCTGATGGTAATAATGGCAAGTTCAATTTCTTGAAGTAGGTATTGACGCGATCGAACACAAGTTACAATCAGTTCGATCGCATTTCTCTAGTCTGCCCAGAATCTCAGGACAAAAAAGTGACTCAGCAACCTCAATTACAAGAATTTGAGTTTGCCTATATTCAGGTAGACGATCAGGCAAATCAAACACGGCGACGGCTGTATCGCAGTAAATATTTCGCTGAAGTGATTGCCGAAACTGTCTCCTTGGAAATGGTGTGTGTTCCAAATGGCATCTTTCAGATGGGTTCACCCAAAATTGAAATTAGCCGAGATCGCAGTGAAGAACCTCAACATTGGGTAGCTGTATCAACTTTTTTTATCGGTAAATTCCCTATTACCCAATCTCAGTGGCTGGCTGTAGCAAATTTGCCTCAGGTGAATCGCGTCCTCAATCCAGATCCATCACACTTTAAAGGTTTCGATCGACCAGTTGAGAGCATATCGTGGTTTGATGCTATGGAATTTTGCGATCGACTCAGCCACAAAACAGGACTCAATTATCGGCTACCCAGTGAAGCTGAATGGGAATATGCCTGTCGCGGTGGCACAAACTCTCCTTTTAGCTTTGGTGAAACTATTTCTACCGATCTGGCTAATTATGACAGCAGCTATGCCTACGGCTTTGGGCCAAATGATAAATATCGCCAGAAAACTACACCTGTAGGTAGTTCTCAGCTTGCGAATCCGTTTGGTTTATATGATATGCATGGCTTAGTCTGGGAATGGTGCTGTGATTCTTGGCATGAGAACTATCAGGGCGCACCACAAAACAGCAAGGTTTGGGAATCTTTTGGCGAATACGAAGCCTATCGAGTCATTCGGGGTGGATCATGGTTTAATCCGCCTAGTAGTTGCCGCTCCGCCTCTCGCAGTAAATATCTAGCTGATGTCTGGCTGAATAATGTGGGCTTCCGTGTCGCTGTGACCCCGATGTCGTGACCCTGAATTGCCCAAAGTGTTAAATTTAAGCAGACCAATATTAACATTTCAAAAAAACTAACGTTTTAAAAATCATGATTGCCACCGAAAATCAAGCTCAAGAACTATTTCGTGCTGCCTACGAAAATCGCTACACATGGGATAGTGACTTCCCTGGGATTGAAGCTGATGTTGCCGTAACACTGAATGGAAACTCACGCACAGGGGCGGCACGGATTAATCCCGATCTCTCGGTTGAAGTCACGATGAGTGTGCCCCAGACGATCGAACGCACGACAAAGCTGCCAAGTGGCGAAGAAAAAACAGTCACAGTTGATGAAGGTCAGGAGTGGCTGACGAATCAATTAAAAGATGTTGTTACTCATCGCAAGCGCAAAACTTTTGAAGAAGCCCATGGCAAGTCTGGCTTTAGCTTAGGAGCCTCTGATGATACTGGCGCGGTCGAGATTATGGTGACAGGCGATAGCATGGGTTCAAATTACAAAGTGAGAGACAAACAGATCTCAATGGTGAGCCGTGTCATGGGTCGAATTGGATTTGTGATTAATCATTTAGCCAAACTAGACACTGGTGAGGGATATATCTCTACAGCCTATAGCGCGGTATTTCGCAATCCTCAAACTGATGAGATCGTTCGTCAGGCTAAGTTTGACGAGACTTATAAAAAAATTGGCAATTACTACTTTATGACCAAACAAGTAGTGCACTCGAATGAGCAGAGTGAACAAAAGACCTATGAAATCGAGTTTTCGCATATTCGATTGTTGTAGATCCCAATTAAAAGCCCCCCTTTTTAAGACTTTAGAAAGGGGGGAGCGTAAGTAAGCTAACCCCGCACTGAAGTGACGGGGCTTTCGCCAACCGCGCACAACAAGGCAGAATCTTGTAGTAGCCCTGAGATATTCTTATCCAAAGAAC
>JARCMB010000058.1 GCA_030248825.1 Pseudanabaenaceae cyanobacterium MP8IB2.15
CTGATGTATCGCTTTCACTTTTAGTCAAGCATCCTCCCTTAACAGTGGCAACCGAGGTGGCATCGCCCGACTCTCAGTCAGCTTGGGTTGCCGAGCAAGCAGTTCAGAACATGATTTTAACCATGCGAAAATCTGGTTATGCTGATACCGCACAGGGCGTGTGGATTCAGTCCAGTAGTGGCGTGCTATTTGCTAGTCGTCAGGCGAATAAACCACTTCCTGCCGCTTCTCTCACAAAAATTGCCACGACACTTGCCGCCCTATCAACTTGGGGAGCAAATCACAAATTCACTACCACCATTAGCACTACAGGCAAACTTGTCGGTGACACCCTGCAAGGCGATCTAGTGATCCAAGGCGGTGGCGATCCTCTATTCGTGTGGGAAGAAGCGATCGAATTAGGTAATGCGCTGAATCGGATGGGGATCAAGCGAGTCAAGGGCGATCTGGTAATCACCGACCAGTTTTACATGAATTTTGAGACAGACCGCAAACTCACAGGCAATTTGCTCAAACGTAGCCTGAATGCGGCTAATTGGACGGATGAAGTTATCGCCCAGTACCAAACGATGCCTTCTGGTACGCTCACGCCTCAGGTATCGATCGATGGCAAAGTGCGTTCCAGTCCTAATCTCAATACTCAGGCTAATGCTCGAACTACAGTGCTGGTGCGCCACTCTTCTCTACCGCTATGGCAAATTCTCAAACGTATGAATACGTTTAGCAATAACGAAATGGCAGAGATGCTGACCGCCTCGGTGGGCGGAGTCAACACGGTGAGGCAGAAGGCGATCGAAATCGCAGGGGTATCGCCGCTAGAAATCCGTCTGATCAATGGCTCAGGGCTAGGACAACAAAACCAGATCTCGCCCCGTGCGATCACCGCGATGCTGATTGCTTTGCAAAACTTGGCACAGACTCAGAATCTGTCGATCGTCGATTTAATGCCAACTGGTGGTTGTAACTGTGGCACGATCGAAAATCGAAGTATCCCGTTTGGCGCGGTTGTCAAAACTGGTACACTCTCAGATGTCAGTACTTTAGCAGGCGTACTTCCAACGCGCGATCGAGGTCTGATCTGGTTTTCGATCGTCAATCGCGGCACAGGTGATGTTTCAGTGTTCCATCAAGCTCAGGATCGATTACTCAGAATGCTGTTAGATAAATGGGGTAAGTCCTCAACTACTCGATCGATCTATGGCTTTTCACCTCAGCCTTGGCAAGATCTCGATCGAAATGAGATTTTTGGCAAACAATAAAACTAAGAAAGCAGGATGCAAACATGAAAACTAGCTTGGTAAGTGCAGAGACCCAGAACAGCCTGGGGATAAGGCTGGCTCAGCAAGGTAAGTTAGGAGAGGCGATCGAGGCTTTTCGACAAGCGATCTCGATCCAATCTGATTATGTTGATGCTCACTACAATCTCGGTACTGCCTTAGCGGAACAACAAGATATCGATCGAGCAATTAGTTGTTTCTTTAGCGTTATTCAGTTAAATCCTATTCATACTGATGCCTTATTTAATCTAGCGGTGCTTTTGAGTCAGGAGGAAAGATTAGAAGAGTCGATCGCTTGTTATCAAGATCTGCTCCTAATTGAGCCTGAAAATATTGATGCTCTGTTGGGCTTAGGTTCGCTTTTTCATAAATTAGATTTACTGGATCAGTCGATCGAATGTTACGAATATATCCTCAAATTACAGACGGATAGCGTTGAGGTTTACACCAAACTTGGAGATTTGCTATGTGGACAGAATAATTTCGATCGAGCTGTGGAAAATTATAAGAGTGCATTAAATCTTAGCCCCGATCTAGAAGCAGAAAAGAATAGGTTGAGAAGTTCCTTGAGACATGCTAAATGGTGTCAAGAAATCCAACAAAAATTCGATCGATCCCAACCGCATCTGGTTCTTCATGTTGGTTGTGGTAGTTATTACCCAGAAGGATTGCATGAAGCATTTCGTCACGATCGGTGGATGGAAGTTCGATTTGATATCGATCCTGCGGTCGAGCCTGATATTATCGGTAGCCTCACAGATATGAGTGCTGTAGATAGTGGCTCAGTCGATGCGATCTGGTCATCACATAATGTCGAACATCTCTATCATCATCAAGTTCCGATCGCTTTAGCTGAGTTCTTTCGTGTTCTTAGTCCTGGCGGCGTAGCACTGATCACTTTACCCGACATCCAAAAAGTCGCAGAACAGGTCGCCACGGGAAATTTAGAAGATCCGCTCTATTTTACTGGTGGCGGCGCACCAATCGCGGCAATTGATATTCTCTATGGATGGGGAACAAGTATCCGTGATGGCAACCACTATATGGCGCACCTTACCGCTTTTACTGCCGAGTCTTTACAGCAAAAATTAATCGCGGCAGGATTCCAAGATGTTATGGTTTCTAGAGAAGATCTCAATCTTTGGGCTAAGGCATATAAGAGGGCGTAGGAGTGTCTCCCAACTTAAATCACCTGCTGGAAATTATCTCGACATCGCTAAAGTTGAAGACTTTTAGGGCTTCTGACAATACAGCTTTGTCTGAGGCGATCGAACTCTTAACCGATCATGTAGCTGGTTCGATCGAAGATATCAGTCTGGTATTACAAGTATTGAGGCAACTTCTGATCTTTTCTCCGCACGATCGCCAGATTACAAACTTTTCTGAAGCCTGTGTTAGATACTATGAGAGATCGATCGATCTACATCCAACTTCAGCAAAACTACATTGGGAATTGGGTAATATCTATACTGAACTCAAGCAGATCGATCGAGCCGTAGATTGTTATGACAGGGCATTGAGTCTAAAACCAGAGTTTGCTGAGGCGTACTTTAGTCTTGGTAATATCGATCTGCAATTGGGTAAAGAGCTTGAGGCGATCGATAAGTTTGAACGCGCTATCCAACTCAATCCTAACTTCGCTAAGCCTTATGTGAATCTGGCATATCTCCAATCAAAGCAGGGCAAAATCGAGGAGTCGATCGTTAATCTCCAAATTGCGATCCAGACCGATCCTAGCTTTGCCGAAGCTTATGGGAATCTTGCTAGCATCTTAATCCGCACACAACGCATCGACGAAGCGGTTGTTCATCTCCAAACTGCACTCACACTCAAACCCGACTATCTTGCAGCGCGACTAAATTTGTTGGGAATCTGGGAATGGCAAGAGAAAATAGATCGGGCGATCGAACTGCTCAACCAAGCCCCGATCCCAGAAATTGACTTCGCCGATCGTTATGCAAATTTTGGCGGAATCCTAGCTAAACAAAATAGAACACTAGAGGCAATAGATTGCTTTGAGCGAGCATTGGTCTGTCAACCCAATCATGTTTATGCCATGAGGATGAAGCTGTTGGTATTGCCAATTCTCTACGATACCAGTGAGATATCATCTTGGCGACAACGCTTTACGGATGGATTAGACCAGTTTGTGGAGCATGTATCTCAGATGCTTGAAGTCGATCGAGCTTGGGCGTTAGAGAGCATCCAATCTGAAACTAATTTTTATCTCGTCTATCAAGGGCAAAATGATTTAGACCTACAGGTTAAATATGGTCAACTGGTGCATCGGGTGATGGCGGCAAACTATCCGCAGTATATGATTCAGCAATCAGTCGATCGACAAGATTTGACGATCACCAACAAAAAAATTCGGCTGGGTTATGTCTCCACTTACTTCAGATTTCATGCTGGGACTCGATCGACTTTGGGAGCGTTGCAGCATCGGAATAGAGAAGAATTTGAGGTCTATCTCTATTACACCGATCGTAAAACCGATTTTATGACACAGGAGTTCGAGCGCGAGAGTGATTTCTTTCATCATATTCCCGCTAACCTTGAAGCCATCTGCGATCGAATCATTGCCGACCAACTCGATATTTTAGTTTTTCCTGATATTGGGATGCATCCACTCACGACTCAAATTGCGGCTTTGCGACTTGCTCCAATCCAATGTGTTTGCTGGGGACATCCTGTCACAACTGGATTGCCAACGATCGATTATTTCTTCTCAGGTGAATTAATGGAGCCTGAAGACGCTGACTTACATTATGCTGAAGCCTTAGTGCGCCTGCCAAAGTTAGGAGTCTCTTATCCCAAACCTGTTTTACCAGTGACGCGAAAGCAGCGTAGTGACTTCAATCTCAATGATGCTTCGATCATCTATCTCTCCAGCCAGTCTCTATTCAAATATCTGCCGCAGCACGACTATATATTTGCCCAGATTGCTCAGCAAGTATCTCAATCCAAGTTTATTTTCTTTGCAAGTCAGTCCACGGATATCACAGAACAGTTTTGGCGGAGACTGGAACAATCCTTTGCAATCGTGAATTTAGATGTCAAGGACTTTGTCGTGATTATGTCTCGTTTAGATTGGGAGAACTATTTACATCTCAATCTCCTTGCCGATGTATTTTTAGATAGTTTAGGCTTCTCTGGTGGGAATACCGCTTTAGATGCAATCGCCTGTAATTTGCCAGTTGTGACTTTGCCAGGAGAATTTATGCGCGATCGACTTGCCTATGCCATGCTGCGGGTGTTGGAGGTTCCCGATTCGATCGCCAGAGATCGAGAAGACTACATTAAAATTGCGGTTAGGTTGGGACGAGATCGGCAGTGGCGACAAGAAATTATCCAGAAAATGCAGATTCATCACGTCGATCTTTATGACGATCTAAGCTGTGTGAGAGCGATGGAAGAGTTTTATCGATCGGTTATCTAAATCAAATCACTTAACTCACCTTATGCGGAGGACTGAAAGAGATAGATAAGATAGGATGATGAGTTACTTTGGGAAGATAAATGACTATTCATTCAATAAATTCTGAAAACCTGCTTGGATGAAGTGTTTGTCATGAGCAAGAGCTGTTGTAATGCCTAGCTCCTTCATGATCAAAAATGAACAACAATCTGTCAGACTCCATGCTTTATCTTCTCGCTGCAAATAAAGCTCCAAAGCCAGATCGAATTGCTTCGTATTTTGCAAAACAATAGTCACATTAGGATGCTATTTCATCTCTTGCACTGTCAATGCGGCTTTCATCCTTGCCGCACTGTGAAATTTTGAAAAGAAATTTAGCAATTCTACTAACACCATTTCACTCGTAAATACTCTCGCCTGTTGTACTTGTAATGACTGATACAGAGATAGAGCTTTACCATGCCATCGATCTTTAGGATGAATAAGAGCTACCCAAAAGCCTGTGTCAGCGAAGACGATTTTCATGTTCAATTCCCATAGAGATATGCATCTAGATTTTCGGATGCATCTTCAGGAATACTATCCCATATCTCTTCAGACACTTGGTTGGAATTGTCCAAAACAATTTGCCAAAAAGGAGTAGCTGTAGAGTCAAAAGGTACTTCTTGTTTGCATTGAATTGGCATAAAACTTTCTCTCTCTGTAGAAAGAACTCGTTGCACAAGCTGCGTTACTACGACCTCTAGCTCTGCCAATGTCAAAGAACTAATCACTTGGTGCTTTTCTAAACTTAAGATTTCCATACTTTTGACTGTACCTTTAGAATAATCATACTAAAATTTGACCCGCAACTACCAATTGATCCTATTGTCGCAATTCGATCTCCCGATCGATTGGGAGATCGATCACAAACTCTGCACCCTCAGATAGTTCAGGTGTACAACTCAACTCACCACCATGTTTCTGCGTCACAATCTCATAACTGATTGACATACCTAAACCAGTGCCTTTACCAACTGGTTTTGTGGTAAAGAAAGGCTCAAATAGTTTCTGTCTAATATCTGCTGGTATCCCTGGCCCATTATCTTTGATCCGAATTTCGATCCTGTTATGTGCTGTAACTTGAGTATAGATATAGATTACTGGTGAATATTCTGGGGTTAGAAGCCAAGAGTCGGCAAACTCACCCAGATTCCGATCGATCGATTCAGATTTCTCTTCTAAAGCATCGATCGAATTAGCAAGAATATTCATAAATACCTGATTTAGTTGCCCAGGCAAGCAATTCACCATCGGTAAGTCACCATACTTACGGATGACTTGAATTGGTAAACGTCCCCGCGATCCCTTAAGTCGATCGCCTAAAATCATCAATGTGCTATCAATACCTTCATGCAAGTTCGCTTCTCTCATCGTGAACTCATCAGATCGCGAAAATATGCGTAAACTACGGACGATTTCACAAATCCGCTCAATACCCACATGCATTGCTAGTAGCACATTTGGCAAATCATCTCTAATGTACTCTAGCTGAATCGACTGTTTTTTAGCTTCAATCTCTGAAGTGGTAGAGGGAAATTGAGCTTGATATAACTCGACTAGTTCTAATAATCCCTGACTATACTGTCTAGCATAGGGAAGATTACCTTGGATAAAGTTAATCGGATTATTGATTTCATGTCCAATCCCAGCCACCATTTGACCGAGGGCTGACATTTTCTCATGTTGGACAAGTTGAGCTTGAGTGCGTTTGAGTTCAGTAAATAATGTCCGTAACTCTGATTCCACCTGCTCTCGCACCTTAATCTCAGTCTGCAACTGCTGGTTGGATTCACTCAATTCCACCGTGCGTTCTTCTACTCTGCGTTCTAATTCCTGTTTTGCTTGTTTGAGAGTAGCTTCGGCTTGCTTGCGCTCAGTGATATCCAATATCATGCTGAGTGTACATAGCTCATCGCCCAAATAGATCGAATTAAGCGATAGTAATACGTTCAGTTTTCTGCCTGATTTATTCTTGAGATAAGCTTCAGCATTACTAATTGCTCCACCTTGCTGCTGCATGAGTTGCTGCAACTGGGGATAGTCATCAACTTCTGTCCATACATTTAAATCAAAGGAATTATGTCCAATTACTTCTTCACGCTTATCATATCCAATTAAACGGATAAAGCTCTCATTCACATCGACAAATTTACCGTCTTTTTGCCTGCTAATACTGATTGCTAAAGGTGATGAGTAGAAAGCTTGGGTAAATTTTTCCTCTTCGATCGCTTCTGAAACTGGTTTAACTATAATCAGCTTCCAATAAGTTTGTGGCACATGAAAAATAAATGCTGTGGAGGCTTCTCCTAAGAGTAAATCATTCTCTAGTTGGACTTTGCGATAGAGTTTTGTCGTAGAACGTCTTTCTCGGAGCGGATCTGCCATCACTGCTACGATAATCTTGGCTTCGGCGGCACTGATTTGATAAGTGTCTTTGGCAATTTTTTTAATCAACTCAGGATTAAACTGAGCTAATTCTCTAGCACTCTCGATCGTGGCATCGTTCATCTCGGCGATCGAAGCGGCTAAGGGTAAAAATAAAGGTTCATTGAAAGCTAGTTGAGCCACAGTCATGAACTGTTCGATCTGCCGACCTACACTGTCTTCGGCGATATATGTCGCTTTGGTAGGATCGGGAAAAGTCAGAAACTGATTATTCCGATCTAAGACAAATAGGTATCCGCCCGTTTGCTTTTGCCATTTGGTCGTGAATGCTTGGAGGCTTTCTAGTTTTAAGTCGATCGACGCAGCCCCAGAAAATTTCCCTTGCTCAAATGTTGGCACGGCACAGGTAACGATCGGCTGACGGGTATACGGATCGACAAAAGAGCTACTCCATATGCAACAGCCAGGTGGGGCATAGCGCGTCGGCACATACCAAGCTTCACTATGATAGCCAAATCCAGGTTGGTTGTAGTCGTCATAATATTTGAGGCTACCTGTCTGATCTCGACACCAGAAGAAACTACGTCGTGCCACGCCTAGCTTGAAAGAATTGGGTTCTGGCCACACTCCACCACCAGATATACCCAGATCGCCCTGAAAGTTAACAATAGCAGGGATCACAGCTCGATAAATCGACTCCGATTTCGGTAGAGTCTCGGCAGTAGCAACCAGCGATCGAGCTAATGCTTCAATTTCTAGAGAACGCGCCACTAGCTCTGAAACAGCATTATTCCCCGTCTGTTCGATTAACCTTGCTGATTCTGCATACAACATGACAAACTGTCTAAGAGCAAGTGCTAAACGCTTTACTTAACCTTTGATAGATTCTAACCTAGGTTTTTGTCCACAAAGAATAATCTGCATAAGTTAATCCATACGATCTACATTACCAACTGTCGATCGACTTCAAGAATTTAAGCTTGGCTATGCAACTCCGTAGCCTGTATAGGGTCTTTTGTAGGGGGGATGTAAACCTAGTACGATATCTTCCTTGGGAATACCCATTTCCAACAATTCCTGACCCACATCAATATCGGTGGTGTTTTGCTGAAGCCAAATTTGACCGTCTTTGATATCAAAATGCATTACGGTGTGATATATCCGCTTTAAGCCTTTCCAGCCAACTCGCATGAGTTGATATCGATCGCGCACTAGGTCAAAAAATAGCTCGTTCTCTATGTTTTGAGATTTAAATTGGCTGTGATTTTCTAAAAGGGTTTGGATACATGCACGATAATGTTCTAGTTTATCCACTTTACTATCTCCTCAATGATTGGTTCGTAATTCTTGCATTATGCGTTGCTTCTCTGGTGCGGCAATTGCGACACTAGAATAAACTTGAATTAGGTAAAAGTTCGATCGAATTCATAGGAAACAGCAATGAAACTTGCACGTCGGCAATTTTTACAAGGTATTGCTGCGGGGATATTTAGTTGGCAGTTTGGCACACAGGTGGCGTGGGCTGCCGATCGGTATGGACGAAAATTGGCAAGTCCGACCAAACGAAAATTGGCTTTGTTAATTGGGATTAATCAGTACGATGCCAAAGATGACTGGCTCCCACTCAATGGCTGTGTCACTGATGTCGAGTTGCAACGCGAACTACTGATCCATCGGTTTGGATTTAACCCGATCGATATCGTCACACTTACAGATCATCAGGCAACTAGAGGAGCGATCGCCCAAGCATTTACCGAGCACCTGATTGCTCAGGCTCTTCCAGGTGATGTTGTTGTCGTGCATTTCAGTGGGCATGGTTCGCGCATCGGCACGCATAATACGCTCGTTCCTGTGGATGCGGGCTTCCCCGATCCGAAACAGCCCGTAAATGACTTGACGGATGAAACTCTCTTGCTATGGTTAAGAGCGATCGCCACGGATCAAATCACCTGTGTGCTAGATACAGGCTATAACCATCCTGGTACGGCGGTGGTGGGGAATTTTCGGATTCGGGCACGTCCTAGCCGCCGTGAATGGACACTCAGCCCCGATTCGATCGAATTACA
>JARCMB010000378.1 GCA_030248825.1 Pseudanabaenaceae cyanobacterium MP8IB2.15
CTATAGATGCTCTCAAAGTACTCCCTCATCCTAACTATTAATTGTGCCACAATTGCAATCAATCATCATACTAGGTAACCACTACCGCAAAATCGTATATCTTGTCAAGACTAATAATGTAACGATTGCTCAACTTAGTATCTTTAGACTTTTTGAGCAAAAGTGCGTCCCAACAATCCCTGTGGTCTGACCAGTAACATGATGAAAAGGAGCGCAAAAGCTACGGCATCTTTGTAAGCAGAGAAATCGGAAGGGACAAATGCTTCGATCGAGATTACCGTCCACTCAAACGACCTTTCCCCTACGATCTTTTTGCTGCTAAATCTGAGCTTGAAGCACTCTATCCTGCGATCGCCTAGAGACTAGCAACTTTTTCTTTCATCGTACGGAACACGTTATAGAAACCGTTGGCGCGGGAAGGGGTAAGGCTGACGGTCAAACCAGTTTCGGTAATAAAGTCGGGCGAAATTGCTTGGACTTCCTCAAGAGTCATGCCATTCATGCCTGCAATCAGTAATCCCAAAAAACCTTTGCTAATCAAGGCATCAGAGTCGCCTGAGAATTGCACCTTTGCCCGATCGTCTAAACTGACTGTGACGTAGACCTGCGAGACACACCCCTGCACTTTATTTTCGGGAACTTTACCTGAATCGGGAAAATTTGGTAGCTTTTGTCCGTACAAAATTAGTTGCTCGTAGCGTTGTTTTGGATCTGATAGTCGCTGAAGACGTTTGACAATTCGATCGAGTGAATCTGGGATTTTTGCTGAAGTTGACTGCATGGTAAATCGATTGATGGCATGGGTATAGTTTAGCCCTAGTTTGAATCGATCTCACTGACTTCAACTAAACCTAAACTTTGTAAACCTGCTCTAATTGCTTGAGCGGCGGTGTGATTTTGTTGTCGTTCGTGGAGTTCGATCGATTGTTGAAATGCTTCGATCGACTGTTGTGTTTGTCCGAGATGTACCAAGACCACGCCAAGATTTTGATAGGCTTCGGCATAATCTGGGGCGAGGTAGATCGCTTGGTTATATTCGATCGCGGCTTGACTGAGATTTCCTGAGACCTTGAGCGCGATTCCGAGATTGTAGTGGGCTTTGGCAAATGTGGGCGCAATCTCTATAACTTTTTGGTAGATCGCGATCGAATTAGTAATGTCACCACGATCGAGCAAAATGCTGCCCAGATTGTTGTAGGCAGGTAATTTCACGATATCTGGGACATCAAGCATTAGGGCTTTTTGATAATAGGTTTGAGCAGCTTGATGATCGTGCATGTGACTAGATCCGATCGCGAGATGGTAGTAAAGCTCAAACTCGGTGAGTCGATCGCTGTTCGATCGATCTAATTTAGTTAATTTCAGCCCTGCGTGTAATAAATCTAAGCCCGATTGCAGTTCACCATGCTCGACCTCCAACGCACCCAACTTGCTATGCATATAGATGTCATGTGGATATTCCTCTAAATGCTTGAGCATCAGACGTTTGGCGAATGCTTGCTTGTTTTTAGCGGCAATCTCACTCGCTTGATAGCCGTAGTGGTGAATTGCCACGGTAGGGACTGTGACCACCTGCCATTGTGGTTGCTGTTGCTGAATGGCGATCGCGCTTCGATCGATCGACTCGTGATAGTAACCTGTAAAACTGATGTCTTGGTGGCGACGGAATAACCGCGATACCAGAGAATAGGGCGATTGCTGTGCCCCCACTTCCAAACGAGTCAAGTTGATCGCTAAGCAGTTTGGTTGTTGGATCAACTTAGTTAAAACAGGCTCGATCGATTGATCGAAAATTTCATCGGCATCTAGCACCAAAATCCAGTCACCTTTGGCTTGCTGAATCGAGAAATTGCGGGCTGCGGCAAAATCATCACACCAAGCGAACTCAAACACCTTTGCCCCTAGCTGTTGTGCCCGATCGATCGTGGTGTCGGTAGAGCCAGTATCTACCAGAATTATTTCATCGACAAAACCCGCCACACTTGCTAAAGATGCCGCGATTCGATCGACTTCATTTTTGACGATCGCGCACAGACTAATTTTGGGTGCGTTTGTAGAACCTGATGTGCGCCCAAATCCCTGAGCAGTTCGAGGCGCAGTTCGAGTTTTTTGCCTCATGGTGAGCAACCCCAAATAGCACTGAATTCATCACACCACAAAGCTCTCAAAAAAGCTAGCTAGAGCGTATCATCCGTAAAACTCGTAGGGCAGACAGGATTATTCGCAACGTCAACGCTACCATCGCCCACAACACCGACACCAGAATTATCTGCATGACACAAAACAGACCGTGTTGTCGCATCGCCTATGCTCAAAATTGCTAGGTTAACAACACCTGCATAAGATCTGATTGCGACGAGTTTAGCTGTTGCTTTATTTGTGACTAGAGTAGCTACAGGTATGTTAATTGTGTAAGCATAATTGCTTGTGCTACTCGACAACCCAACTCCCAGTAAGTCAATGCTAGAAGCAAAATTAAGCTTTTCGGCGTAGTAACCCTGTTGAGCGTGGTTGAGCGAACCAATGTAAGTCTTGGCTTCAGCCTGTCTCGCCTTGGCGGTTTGATTTAAAAATGAAGGTAAGGAAATTGCGGCAAGGATGCCAATAATAATAATTACGACCAACAGTTCGATTAAAGTAAACCCTCTGTTTAGTTTTTTTGTGTGCAAGTAGCCTGCCAGTTTATAGGCAAATTGTAGACTCAT
The DNA here is from genome assembly GCA_030248825.1 of Pseudanabaenaceae cyanobacterium MP8IB2.15. Classification (GTDB taxonomy): domain Bacteria; phylum Cyanobacteriota; class Cyanobacteriia; order Pseudanabaenales; family Pseudanabaenaceae; genus JARCMB01. Next base: position 2,706 of record JARCMB010000378.1, read on the forward strand.
AAATCCCCCCGTGTCCAATTCTCTTCTTTGCAAAACTTACCCACATTGATCGTGTTTACGATCGCAACCGATCAGGAATTTTCTTTGTCGATCGGCATCGTAAGTTTGCCCGACTTGAGTAGATTCAGGATGCTGAGGTGTCGATTTAGTTCGGCTTGGACGAGATCGTATTGGGATCGATCGCATCCCTTCAGCCCGATCAAACTGTACAGCTTGATTTTGCCTGAGCGTCCTTTCATTACGTGCTCGCCCAGATCGATCGCCACAATCCGATCTTGCACAATTTCATAAAGTGCTTCGGTAATTAAGATGTCTGTACCCAGCTCTTTGGTCAGTCCTTCGACACGGCTAGCAATGTTCACAGTATCGCCAATCACGGCGTATTCCAGACGACGTGGCGAGCCGATATTCCCGACAGTAACTTCACCATAGTTGATGCCAATGCCATTAAAAAATGGAAATCTGCCCTCTGTTTGCCACTGCTGACGTAGCTTATAGAGGGCAGAACGCATCTTCAGGGCGGCGTGAATGGAATTCATCGCATCAACTTTTTCGCCTTGGGAAATCGGGGAGCCAAACTCTGCCATCACGGCATCACCAATAAATTTATCGACCGTGCCTTGCGCTTCTAAGATCGCGTCTACCATCACTTCTAGGTAAATATTTAGCTGTTGGATCAACTTGTCAGCAGGTAATTTACTCGTAATTGTCGTAAAGCCGCGAATATCAGTAAACATCACTGCCGCTCTGATATTGCGCCCTTGCAACAACGATCGATAATCTTCAGGCTGATTCACAATTTCTTGGACAATCGGGGCAGCAACATAGCGTTCTAAGGTACGCCGCAACGATAGTTTGTCTAGCTGCACGGCGATCGCACCTGTAGCAAGCAAACTCAAACCAGCCAGCAGGATCGAGATTGCAGGTAAAGCAACGGGTAAAATCCAGCCGCCGTAAGTAAAGCTGGCATATCCCACGATCGACCACACTGCCGCCGCACTCAGAGCGATCGCAAACTGCACATCCAACCGCTTGATCCGATTCAGGCAATAACCAGTCCCGCCCACCAGTAAAAATACCAACAAACTCTGTCCCCAGATCGATGGTAATGCAGTGCCGATCGATCGATCGTCGATCAAAGTCGCAATCGCATTTGCATGGACTTCAACCCCTGCCATACTGCCGAATGCTGTATCTTGAATATCTTGCAAAGAGCTAGCTGTAGCACCGATCAGCACAATCTTGTCTTTAAAAAAAGCCCCGTCACGCAATATCTGATTTTGCCAATTTTCAGGATCGATCACATGAAAAAACGGGACTTGCTGTCCTGCATACAGCCAGTTATTCGATCCACCGAGGAAAAAAATATCATTACCTTTGGGCGGTTTGGCAGAAATTTGGGCGGCTAGGACGATCGACTCCGCAAAAGTAGATAAATTAGCCGCGAGGTCTGACTGACGCTGAAAGTCGCTACCAAAACGGTGAATGTTGCCCTTGAGTCCAGGCTGAATGTAATTGATCTCAGCCTCAAAGTTGACTAGTCCCGTATCACTGGGCTGCACATCTAGAACTCCGACGGGGGTGACAAGTTTCTCGACATTAGCTTCGATCGTTTGAGATCGCTCTACACTCGCAGCCAAAATCACACGCCCAGGATAACGCTTGAGTGCTTGCTGTAACCGTAAGTCATCAGCTTGTCCATAAATACTAGGGTTGGCAAATAGCACATCGATCCCTACGGCTTTTGCCCCAGATGCCATTACTTTGTCGATCACTTCGGCATAGGCAGCCCGTTTGAACGGATAAGCCCGTAACGGTTCGAGAAATGGTCGTTTCTGTGGATCGTAAAATTCACCCTGCGACAGAGATTGCTCGTCGATCGCTAGGATCACAATATTTTCAGGCGGCTCGATCGAACCACGCAGCTTAAAAAAAATAGACTGAGTTTGGCGTTCTAGCGTCTGCACCGCAGGAATTAAGGGAATGGCGATCGCGCTCGTAACTGCCCAAAAACCAACGATCAGGTTAGTAGCGTTGGCAGGCTTGAGTAATTTCTTGATGATTTGGTTTGGTAATAACTTTGCCAGTCTTGCTCTCATCCAATCTGCCTCTGATCGCAGGAGGCTTAAACCAAAGCCACCGATTTACTCTAGCGATTATAGAGAGAGATATTAGAGATCACAAGAAATCTTAAGAAAATGATTCGACCCGAATGGCACAAGTTTTACGTGTCGTGCAGACTACTCTTTACAGAGTGTCAATTCCTCCGAACTTTCATAGACCATAGATACCCCCCAGCACCTACATCTTTGAAAATCCTCGGGCTCGTAACCAATCGGGTGAATCTGACTTTTATAGACTGTAATGTAACTCTAAATAGTAAAGAACTGGTAAATGTTTGGATTTCTTTTACACTTAAATTTATTCTTTGGGGTTTATTCCCCTCGCGCCCTCAGGGAGGGTGGCTAGGGGTGAGGGCTACAAAACTACGGCTTAAGTTGGATCAGTTCGATTTTGTAGCCATCTGGATCTTCGACGAAGGCAATCTCAGTTGTACCGTGCTTCATCGGGCCTGGTTCGCGGCTGACTTTACCGCCCAAAGACTTGATCCTATCGCAGGCTGTATAGATATTTTCTACGCCCAAAGCCACATGCCCAAAACCATTGCCCAGATCGTATGCATCTGTACCCCAATTCTGAGTTAGCTCGATCGCAGCATTACTACTTTCATCGCCATAGCCCACAAATGCTAGGGTAAATTTACCATCGGGATAATCCTTGCGGCGTAATAGTTTCATACCCAAAACATCGCAGTAAAACTGGATCGATCGATCCAGATCTCCTACTCGAATCATTGTGTGTAAAAATTTCATACTTAAGAATCTATAGATTCAGCTAACAATTATTTGCTTCGTCGTCGTCAGAGTCGTGAGATTGATCGCCCCTGTGCGGCGAGATGCGCCTCTGGTCTTGATGCTAGACATGCCTAAAACAACCTGCGTAATCCCAATTTTATCGCTAGTCATGCCAATGTGAGTAAAACGGCTAGGCGAGTTGATAAATACAATGCTGCTGTTGACCTCGGCGGCAAACTTTTGGCTTTCGGCAAGCGAGTCGGTCAAAATCACGTCGGCATGACCGCTACTGTATTGGTTGATCCAGTCGATCGAATCATTAATCGTGTGGCTGAGCTTAATTGCGATCGTTTGGTCGAGATATGCCTGTCCCCACACGGTTTCTTCGTCCACATCTCGGTGCAAAGAGTCATGGCGATTGCGGCAATAGGCAGAAATCGACTCGCAACCTCGGACTTTTAACCCCTGTTGTTGCAGACCGTTAATCCAGTCAATCAGTCCTCGTTCCAGCCAGACGTGATGTACGACAACTTTTTCGATCGCATTTACAGGATCTGGATCGCCGCTCCGACTTGCCTTAATAATTTTGCTGGCTTGTTCTAAATTTGCGGTTGGGGATAGGTATAGATAGCAATTACCCATAGCGGTGGGCAAAACCGACACAGTTCCTTGCTTGGCAATTTGAGACACAAAACTGGGACGACCGTAGGGAATGACTAGACGGAGATACTTCTCTTGGGTAAGTAAGTCTTTCATCGTGCTACCCAGAGGAGCTGCCATCACCGAGGCATCGGGGAGACTGCTGTGCTTAATCACATCGGTGATAATACTGGCGATTGTGGCATTGGAGTTACTGCCCTCGCTCCCGCCCTTGAGGATAGAGCTATTTCCCGCTTTGAGGCACATCCCTGCGGCAATAATGCTGAGTTGGGGAAAAGCTTCGTAAACAAAAGCGATCGAACCCAAAGGGACACGGCGATGGCGTTCTCGATCGTAGCGATCTGACAGGGGATCTGGCATTACTGCTAACTGTTTAAGACAGTCGATCGCATTTTGCAGGCGTTCGGGTGTGAGCTTCAGCCATTCTAAAACCAATTCAGGCACTGACATTTCCCGACTAGCTTCGAGGTCAAGTGTATTTGCCTCTAAAATTCGATCGCGCTCCTGTTTGAGTGCTTCTGCGATCTCTAGTAATGCCTTGTTTTTTTGTTGGGCAGGGACTTGAGCCAACTGCAAAGCCGCATTGTGGGAGCGAAAAACAAAATCTGTTAGATCCTGCGGTGCGGAAATCATAGGTATATCCAACTCAAGGACGAGTACGCATTAAGAGCCACCACCAGATTACCAGTACTAATGGTGTAACAGCGATCAGGGCAAGTGGTAAGCCCATTGCTAGTTCCATATTTAGTGACAATAGCAGTAGGAGTAACATCAATGTCACCGACAGCAACAATAGCTGCATCGGCATGACTTCGATCTGATATTTAGTCATTTCACGTCTCGCGAGCCACTTGATCCCGTTCCACTGCCAGACTCGCCGATGGGGATCGATGCCGCCTAACTGCACCAAGCTATTACCGCTATCTTCAACCACAAAAATCAGTGGGCATCGATCGCAGCCGAAGGCATCAGTCAAAGTAATTGGCTGTAATTTAGCCCGTTTGCGACAAGGGCAAGGGTAAATCTGCTGTTGGTCGATTTTTTGAATCTTCGGTATTTGCACGAACCTAGAGCTAGCAATGATTTAGGATGGATGGCTGCTTCAAAAATTCTAGCACCTGAGAGATTAACTAAAACTCTACAATTAGGGGCAAGTTTGCTGTATTATTCTATTTGCTTGCGGATGTGGCGGAATTGGTAGACGCGCTAGATTTAGGTTCTAGTATCTTTGATGTGAAGGTTCGATTCCTTTCATCCGCATAAAGCTTAATCATGGATATGTCAAATTGCCGACATAATTCACGCTGGCTCTTGTTGATATCATCACTAGCCCTCTGTGCGCAAGTCCTAATAATTTAGATTTTATCGGGATCTACCCCAAGTGAACGCAGGTGTGTGGCAAGTCTCTCATTCTTCTCGCGTTCTTGAACTGCAAGTGCTTCAGCCAAAAGCCTAGCTTGTCGATCCTGCAAAGCCCGTTCTTCAGCAGTCGGATATCTTTTCCCAAATCGATCGAACCAATAGAGCCATTCGCGCTGCCAGCCATTATGCTCTCCAGATTCATACCCTAGACCTAAACCAATCTCTGGCAACCAAATCGAATTATTCTCACTGTTGACACTCCCCGCCGTTAACGGACGGGGATTCTTGGTTCAACGAAACCACTTAGCCTAGATTCCTTGCAGTCTCTAGACCAGAGGTGGGGTTCTCCCC
>JARCMB010000379.1 GCA_030248825.1 Pseudanabaenaceae cyanobacterium MP8IB2.15
CGTATAGATCTTTCTTCACCGTCCTGTCGATTTTGGCAGTACTGGATGACATCAGTTCGACAATCACATTCGGGTAACGACCGTTTTCTAGCCAAACCACCCAGCCTTCGCGTGTATAGCTACCATCGATATCCAACACGGCAAAGAAATCTGGCCCACGAAAGTCTTTGTTAAATACCTGTTTATCACTGAAGTAGACAAACATATTGCCGCCTGTGAAATAGTCCTGTCGATCGCTCCAGGCCTGTTGTAGAGATCGAATCAAGGTATTCATCGCAGTCCGATGGCGGTTAGTTTCCAATGGCTCTCCATCATCAAAAATTAAATCAGTCGGTGGCGGAGTTGGTTCCCAGTCTGTAACTTCTGGATCTAGAACTGCGATTTGGGTTTGTTCTAAAGCTGCCATAATCTTGCCTCGCCTTTAGGAAGTTGGTTCAGATCTCTAGACTAGTTTAATTCTGATTTTGACTTGCAGGTTAGTCAGACTGGCGACCTTGGTACTGTCATCGAGCCGAATTTTGACTTCAATCACCCTGACATCAGTTTTGGCAGCAGGATCTGTACCGAGTACATCATTCTTGGCAATTCTCAAACCAATTCGATCGACCACACCCGTAATTTCGCCCTTAAAGGCCTCGCTAGTAATCGTAGCTTTTTGACCCGCTTTGACTTTAATGATGTCGGTTTCATAGACCTCAGCGACGGCGTACATCTGCCCTGTATTGCCTAGTTCCATTAAGCCATCAGTATTGCTGACTACCTCGCCTGTTTTGGCATGAATTTTAATCACCTGTCCATCGATCGGGGCTTGAACTTCGGCGAGAGCGAGGTCAGCTTTGGCTCGATCGACATCAGCTCTGGCAGTATTGAGCTGGGCTTGCGCTACTTCCACATCAACCGACCGCACTTCCGAGACACTACTGAGCGATGCTTCGGCTTGATTGATTTCTTCGCTAACTTGGGCAATTTGTTCTGTGAAGCTCTTGACTTTAATCGCAAAACCGTCGCGGGTAATTTCTGTTGTGGCTCCGTCTTTGAGCAGTGCCTCATAACGCTTTAGATCGCTTTCAGCATTAGCTCGTTCTAAGTTTAAACGCGATTTGGTGGCTTTCTTTGCCATCAGATTTGCCTTTTGTGCCTGAATATCGCCAGACTTTGCGCCTGCTCTGACTTGGGCTAGGCTGGCCTCGCGTTCTCCCACTTTTGCTTCGGCTTGAGCGACGGCAATCTTGGATCGATCGTAGCTGTCCAATATTGCAAGGGGCTGACCTTGTTTAACCGTGTCGCCTTCTTTGACTAGGAGTTTGACAATCCGCGAACTACCTAAAGCCGAGGGTGGGGCAACCTTGAGCACTTCTCCTTCTGGCTCTAGCCGACCGAGCGAACTGATTGATTCTGGTGGCTTGGGTTTGACTAGGGCTGAATCGATTTGCTGAGCACTACTGGCTTTGTTCAAGGTATAAAATGCTGTGAATACCAATGCCCCAGATGCTGCGGCGATCGCGATGATCGGAACAGTCCATTTTTTCAGACCTTTTGAAGCTTGCATACTGTCAATCTTGCCCTCAGTTTGAGTTTCCATCGGCTTGTTACTAGTTGCACTACTGTCGTAGTCTAGCAATGTTACAGTTCTTAAGATAGTTTATGGGTTGTTGTTGTTGAGCAATTACCGTGTTGGATTAGTTTTACCGGCCATTCACTTCTCGCAACCACGATTGCAGCCCATCCGCTAAACCCAGAGCAAATTCACGGCGGCGGGTTTGAATCAGTCGTCGATCGCTAGGATTTGTTAAAAAACCCAGTTCCAAATAAATTGAAGGCGAGACAATATCACGGCAAAAAGCTAGTCTACCCAATGGCGCGTTAGAGTCTGGTTGCACACCCCGACTGGGTAGTTCGGGAATACGGCGGCGCAGAAAATTAATTATCCGCAATGCTTGGCGTTGTCGATCGCTCCTACCCGAAACAAAAAATGCGCTGGCACCCCTAGTTGTAATTACACTAGAACCATTCATTTGGATCTCGAGTGCGACATCGCGACTGGTTGCGGTGGAGTTGATCCAGTCAATTGTGCCAACTAAGCTGAGATTATCGCTGGCTGATGTCACTGGCACACCACGGGCGCGCAGTTCTGCCACAATAAGATCGCGGGTGGCAATCATCTCTACGGCTTCGGTCGTGTTACCTGCGATTACGCCTGGATCGCGAAATGAGCCTTCAAAGCCCCCATGTCCTGCGGAAAGAAATATTTTCGCCATTGCACCTGCATCGATAATTCACTCTTAGCTAACCACAAAAGATTATGAAAAAACGAGTCAACCTCACAGTGCCCAAACGGATCATTAATCTGCCGATTAGCTATCGGTTGGCAAAGGAGTTTAATGTTGCGGCAAATATTATTCGGGCGCAGGTCGCTCCCAACCAGTTGGGCAAGATGGTGCTGGAATTATCGGGCGATATCGACCAGTTAGAGGCCGCGATCGAATGGATTAGGGCCCAGGGCATTGATGTTTCGCTGCATGGGCGCGAGATTATGATCGATGAAAATCTATGTGTCGATTGTGGGCTGTGTACGGGTGTCTGCCCCACTCAGGCGTTGACGCTCGATCCTGCGACATTTCGGTTAAATTTTATGCGATGCCGTTGTATCGTTTGCGAACCATGCATCCCTGCCTGTCCAGTCGAAGCAATTTCAATTAACTTGTAGAATGTTTTGACCCGTGAGTGGTGAATAAAAATGACAACCACACTAAATCGAATACTTACCCTAGAAGAATTCTTGCAGCTACCAGAGACAGAGCCTGCAAGTGAATTTATCGATGGTCAGATCCACCAAAAAACTATGCCTCAAGGCAAACACTCTCGACTTCAGCTTAAATTTTGCCAAGCAGTCAACCAAGTAGCTGAACCGAATCAGATTGCTTTAGCTTTTCCCGAACTGCGTTGTAGTTTTGGCGGTCGATCGATCGTTCCAGATGTGTCCGTATTTACTTGGAGTCGGATTCCATTCGATCCTGATGGCGAATTCGATCATGTTTTTGCGTTACCACCTGATTGGGTTGTGGAGATTCTTTCGCCCGATCGAAGTGCCACAAAAGTAATTGGCAACATCTTGTACTGCCTGCAACATGGAACTCAGTTAGGCTGGCTGATCGATCCGAAAGAG
>JARCMB010000380.1 GCA_030248825.1 Pseudanabaenaceae cyanobacterium MP8IB2.15
ACTGTTCCTAAGCTGATTTGCAATATTGCCAAATGTTCTACGGTTCGCTGCTTGATCGGATGGCGTTCTGGTAGGGCTAATAGTTCTTCGATCGCCTGTCGTTGCACCCGATCTCGTCCCATAAGCCGCAACCATAAGGTTTCGGGGTTGACTGGAAGCTGATGGATGGCGACCAAGCCAGTACGGAACGACTTCACGGGTTTCGCTGGCAATTTTGCGACTGCTGGTGACGGTGCCAACGGGTTCTAAAAGTGCTTCGAGATGTTGTTTGGCAAATAGGTCGTGGCGGGTTCGGGTCATTTGTACGATGTCGGTGCAATGAAAGGTGCTACTTCTTTGCGCAAGATTGAGCTATCACTGATTATGCGCCAAGCCAGAAGAAACAACGATAAACTAACGCTAAGATTCTAATTTGTGTATTAACAGGAGTTAAACGATGAAAGTTCTGGTCATGGGTGGCACGAGATTTCTGGGAGTAACTCTGACCAAGAATCTGGTAGCGCAAGGACACGAAGTCGTTCTATTCAATCGTGGTCATCAGCCTGCCCCGATCGAAGGAGTACGAGTAATCATTGGCGATCGAACCGATCCTCAACAAATCAAAGAAAAACTAATTAATCAAGACTTTGATGCCATTTTTGACAACAATGGTCGCGAACTGAGTGACACCAAGCCCTTAATCGATCTGTATCGCGAACGGATTCGGCACTTTGTCTACATGAGTTCTGCTGGGATCTATCTGGAGTCAGACACATTGCCATATTTCGAGGTGGATGAAGTCGATCCCAATAGCAGACACAAGGGCAAACTTCACACCGAAGCTTATCTCAACGAAGCTTATGATGCTCATGGATTTCCTTACACTTCAATTCGCCCAACCTATATCTACGGGCCGCAGAACTATAACGATATCGAAGCTTGGTTCTTCGATCGAATTGTGCGAGATCGTCCGATTCCGATTCCTGGCAACGGTCAGTTCATCACCCAATTGGGACACGTCGAGGATCTAGTTGCCGCCATGACCGCAGTACTGGGCAAAAAGAAAGCGATCGGTGAGATTTACAACGTCTCAGATGTGCGTTATGTCACATTTGCAGGTTTGGCAAAATCTTGTGCAATCGCCGCAGGCAAGTCACCCGACAGTATCAAAATTGTCAACTATGAACCCAAAAACCTTACCGAAATATTCACCAGTGCCAAGCAAAAAGCCTTCCCTTTCAGACTTCAGCATTTCTTTACGGCAGTAGACAAAGCCATGACCGATCTAGATTGGGAGCCTGAGTTAGATCTACCCGAAGGTTTAGAGACCTCTTTTAGCCAAGACTATATGCGATCTGGTCGTCACCAAGCTGAGATCGATTTTTCGATCGACGATCAAATTTTGGCAGCCATAGGTTAGTGGTGTTTACATTTCCTAACAAAGTGTGTAGTATTGTAAAGAAATGTTAAATACCAAGGAGATAAAAATGACCATTAACACAATCGATTTCAAAAATATCAATGTCAATCCTGAAGGCAAAGGCACGTTTGGATTTAGCAATTTTGCGGAAACTTGGAATGGTCGGATGGCAATGATTGGTTTTGCGGCTGGTTTAGTCAATGAAGTTGTCACTGGCAAAGGCATCCTCGGTCAAATTGGCATTACTGGTTCTGGTAGCGATCTGCTCGTGGTCCTTTTTCTGTTAGGTTTTACAGCCGCCGCCATGATTGGCTATTATGCTATCAACCTTACCCCCGAGCAAAATGTTTCTGAAACTGAGAAAGTCTAGCGATCTCGCCATCTTCTAAAGTCTATGGAATATCGCAGTATAGACAATATCGATATTTACGACTCGCCCAACTTAGATCGACACGCCACCCAAATGGCAAAAGGTCGTTACCTTGAGATCGTCACAGATCGAGAGGTTAGGCTTTTAGAAGATGGCTACACAGGATTTATTCGCACCGAAGATTTAGCGAAATTGCAATTTTCTGGTCTAGTCTGTTATTACCCCAGCGTTTTAACCGAAATCGAAATCAGGCAGCGCATCCCAGATGTTGTTGCCTATATCCAAGCAGCATCACAGCAGCAAAACGAGTATCTTTGGGGCGGTACGGTTCCGCCAAGTTATGATTGTTCGGGATTAATCCAATCAGCCTTTGCTTCAGTCGGAGTCTGGATTCCGCGTGATGCTTACCAACAAGAAGGCTTTGTGCTGCCAATCCGTTTAGAAGATTTATCGATCGGAGATTTAATCTTTTTTGGCACCGAATTGAAAGCCAATCATGTGGCGATCTATGTAGGTGAAGGACGTTACATCCACAGTTCGGGCAAGGATCGGGGGCGTAATGGGATTGGGATCGATCTATTAGCGGGTGTCGATCGAATCTCCCAAACATATGCAGAGCAACTACGCGGTGCTGGCAGAGTTACGCATTGCTATCAAGCTTAAGGTATACACTTCACCATGCAGATATATCCTCGAGAGCTCAGAATCTATGAGACGGAACAGGGAGAAGTTCCATTCTCATCTTGGTTAGATTCATTGCGCGATCAGGGATCTAGGGCAAGAATTAGGAAAAGGTTAGATCGAGTTGAACTAGGAAATTTAGGTGATTATCGATCTGTTGGAGAAGGAGTCTTTGAATTTAAGATTGACTACGGGCCTGGTTATAGGATTTACTTCGCACAAGTCGACTTGCTTATTATTCTGCTAATATGTGGTGGGACTAAAAGCACTCAAGAACAGGACATCCTGAAAGCAAAAAAATTCTGGGCTGGCTTTAAGTAATATAAAAATGCCGACGAGTAGGAACTATCATTCATATTTAATCGAGTCTCTAAAAAATCCGCAAGAAGCGGCGGCATATTTGGATGCTGTTTTAGAAGAC
>JARCMB010000381.1 GCA_030248825.1 Pseudanabaenaceae cyanobacterium MP8IB2.15
CTACCCGCTTACATTAACAACTCAACATCGCTCTCTTATCTCGATCGAACAAAGGCCATCAGAACCGATATGCAGAGCGCCGATGGGGTAATTAGAAGTGTGACAAGCGATCGACGTTCTGGCGAAACTTGGCTTGCAGGGCTACCGCTTTCACCTTTGGGTTATTACAGTGTTGGATCGGTATTGGTTGCTAGCAACTCGTCAGGATCTCGATCGCAAAAATCTCCTTTGGTACAAGTTCGATCGCATAACGGCTTGACGGCTACAGTCGAAGCGATCGGCCCCGACCAGACCCTTCAATCAGGACAACTCCTCCAAGAAAAGATCCGCGCCTTACCCCGCAATTTGGATTTAGCCGTGGCGATCGATTTAGGTTTGTCTAAGACTGAGCGAGTTAGTGCTGCGGGGACTTTATTGTCGTTACCACAAATCGCTGGAATGGATGCGGCGGAGAAGTTTGCGGACTGTTTGTTTGGGGCGCAGTCAGCCAGCTATGGACTGTTTTCGGCGGGGCGTAATCCCATTCTTGGTTCCTTTGGATCTTTAGGTGAATCGGTGGAGGCAGCAATTCGGCGGCTCCAACCCAAGCTAGAAAGCTTATTGGCGGCGAAGTTAATTCGGCTGACTGGCAATCAGGGATCTTCTTGTGTGGGATTACGCGCAACTTTGACTGCTGCCGATCGAACCGCCAAAACGGTGATCTTAGGTAGCAAAACTACTCAGCGTGCCGCTCAGAATCGCGATCTAGTTCTCATTCCATCCATCCAGACTTCTCGTAAAACAATTGCCGTTGGCGATCGACTTACTTGTGAATTAGAGAATCTCACCGACTATCCGCTCTATGTTCATATTTTTAGCTTTGACCCCAGAGGCAAGGTCATGAGTCCCAACTTTATCATCAGTCCATACGCCAGTGACTGCATCATTCCTGCCAACACGACTTTAGAGATTCCTCAATCTCAAACTAGCCCTGAATGGCTGGCAGCAGCACCACAAGGCATGGTTGACATCCAAATTATTGTCAGTCGTTCACCGTTCACACAAGCTCTAGATCTTTTAGCCCAATCTTCACGGCAATCACCCTCACCTAGTGGTACGATTTCAATTCCCAATCCGCTCCAATTAGCCCAAGCATTACTCACCGATCTACATCTTGCCACTGACCCTACCAGTTTTGTGCCGACAGAAGAATTTTGGATGTTGGATGTTGATAATTGGGCAACACTGGGATTTAGCTATCGCGTCGCGTAATTGTTTGGAGATCGCAGGCGAAGTATTATCGAAACGGACTACACTAAAGAAAATACTGGAGGTCATCATCTATGGCGATCGCATTACAACTAAAGCCAGAAATAGAATCTCGTTTAATAGCTCAGGCAGATGCCGAAGGAACATCCGTTGAGGAATTACTAAGTAGATTAGTCGAAGGCTTCTTAGAAAATTCATCAGCAGTCTCTTCTCAAGATACACCCCAAAAGAAAGCCGAACAATTCTTGCGCTGGGCTACGAGTCATCGTGACAACCTAGCACCTATGCTTTCCGATCGAGATATTAGCCGAGAAAGTATTTATACCAGAGAAGATGAGATGTTATGAGTTGTTTGATTGATACAAATATCTTGTTACGGATAGTACAGAACGACCATCCGATGAATGAGGCAGCCGTTCAATCGGTAAAAATTCTGTTTGAACGTGGTGAGACACTTTACATTGCACCACAAAACCTGATTGAATTTTGGGTTGTTGCCACTCGCCCAATTGCCGTAAATGGTCTTGGTTTATCGATCGCTCGAGGACTTGAGGAAATCGAAGAAATTAAAAACACTTTTACACTTCTTTTTGATACAGAGGACATATTTCTAATTTGGGAGAATTTGATTGCAAGCTACAAAATTATTGGCAAACCAGCCCACGACACAAGGTTAGTAGCAATAATGATTGCCAATAACCTAACTGACTTGCTAACTTTTAATGCTAGTGATTTCAAAAAATATACAGAAATAAATACGTTCACTCCAAATCATCTTATCCATTCCACCACAACAGATTAATCTCATTAAAAATGCTACAGAGAAGTGCTCTAGAATAAGCAGCCTTAGTAGTAACTGCCAGATTTGCGATGATGGACGGCGGTGAGACCGTTGGGTTGAATCACTTTGCCATTCTCCACGATCGCGTAAATAATCCAATGATCGCCTGCTTCCATCCTTTGCTCAACGCGGCACTCTAGATACGCGAGGGCTTCCGTCAGGGCTGGGACTCCATTGCTAGTATCTTCGGTCGCAACATCAATAAACCGATCTTCACCAGGCGCAAACTTTTTCATGAAATGTTTTCGCAGTTGCTTGCCTTGCTCCAAGATATTCAGCACGAATCGATCGCCAATATGCACAAATGATTCGAGTGCCCGCTCTTTCGCCACAGCTACAGTTACGCCAGGGGGATTGAATGTCGCTTGAGCCACCCAAGAAGCCAGCATTGCAGTTGAGACATCGCCTTTACGGGCAGTGACTACACTGAGCGAACCAACTACGCGCCCCATCGCTTGCTCTACCGTGCTAGCAGAGCTGAGCGAAGTTCTCACCCGCTTTGACTCTCTTAATACTTGGGCAAAGTCGGTGCCAGTCTCTTCACAAAATTGCAAGGTCTCATCGGTTGGCGTGAATTTAATTTTAATTGGCTCAAATCCCATCGTATAGCCTGAATCTTGTAACTTCTCGGCAATGATATCGACCGCTTCACCACTCCAGCCAAACGAACCAAATACACCTGCAAGATTACTCTTGGGTGCAGTTGAAAGGACTATGCCCAGAGCCGTTTGTACCTGTGTTGGCAGATGACCGCCCAAGGTTGGAGAGCCGATCATAAATCCCGCACACTTTTCTACCGCGATTTTGATTTCTTCAGGATCAGCAGATTCGCAGTTAATTGATTCCACCGCTACGCCTGCTTTGGTGATGCCTCTAGCGATCGCATTAGCCATCACTGCCGTATTCCCATAGGCAGAAGCATAGATCAGGGCGACCGAGACATTTTGCTGCTTTTGGACTTCACTCCATTGATGATAGAGATTAACGAGTTCGTGCAGTCCGTAGCGCAACAATGGCCCATGTCCAGGCGCGTAGAAACTTGTGGGTAAGCTACTAATCTTGTCGATCGAATTTTCCACTTGTCGAGTTTGGTTCGCCATCAAGCAGTCAAAGTAATAGCGGCGATCTTCTAATAGAGAACTCGATCCTTCATCGAATACCTGATCGCCACAGATATGCGCGCCAAATAGTTTATCGGTGTAGACAATTTGAGTTTTGGTATCGTAGGTGCAGAGTCCGTCGGGGTAGCGTGGGGTTGAAGTTGGGATGAATTGCAAGTTATGGTCTTTGCCTAAATTCAATACTTCCTCACCACGCACGGCTCTAATATTTAAATCAGGATGGTCAGTTAGGGCTGAACGTAAACCGATCGAACCTGGATTGGTACAGATAAATATAATTCGATCGTTGATTGCTAGCAAGGCTTTGAGCGTTTCGACTCGATTGGGATTGACGTGGCCGAGAATCACATAGTCTATTTGTTCGATCGGAAATCTTTTTTGCAGTCGATCGATAAAAATCTGGGTAAAGGTCTCACCAGGTGGATCGATTAGCGCAGTTTTTTCGGCTTGGATCACAAAGGAATTGGCAGTAGTGCCGCGTTCGAGCGCGTATTCAATCTCAAATCGCAAACGGTTCCAACTGCGCGATCTTAAGATTGTTGTGTCTGTAGCGATCGACATTACCTGAACATCACGCGGCTTAGTTAGTGTCATTTGGTTCTCCTGTTTAAAATTATCTGAGTTAAAATTTCTGAATTTGCGCCTAAATTTGAGATCGTACCCAAGCTCTAAAAGCCTTGATTGTCTCTCTTCTTCCCATTGTTGTACTCCGATCGATAAATCTTGGGATTGCTGTGAGTAATGGGATATTAGGGAAGTTAGGACTAGTGGTAGATTCCAGATATGCCCCATTTTGCAACAGGAAAATTCTCAAACTCATATTATGTTTAACCTTTCCATACAGCCAGACTTCAGGTACACCAAGCTCTCTGTAGATATCAAGTTTTGTTTTAGATGTGACATCAATCTCGATCGCTAAGTCAGGTGGTGGATCGATAGTTAGATCCAATTTTCGTAACCCTCGCATCAAAGCATGATGTTTGATGTAAAAACACTGATCTGGCTCTAATCCCAAGTTTAAATCTTGGCGATCGAACGTCGTCGATCCAAAACATTCAGCATCGAGATCGAGTTCTTCAAGCAAAATTTTGGCGAAATCACTCACAAACTCATTCGCCTTTTCATGCTCTGGCAATGGAGCCATAATCTCTAATGTTCCTTTATAGTAGGCAATTCTTGAGTTGCGATGTTCACCGAGTTCTTTGAGAATGGACTCAAACTTTTCCCAGCTCACATCATGCAATAAGAGCTTCTCACCAGGTTCGATCTTTAGCTGCCTTAGCTCAATAGTTACCATACTGTTCATCCTAGAGATTTTTGGCGATCGCAAAATAGCTCAGGTCGATCTTAATTCATTTACCCATGATAGAAACAGGACAAAGCCTGAATTGTCCCTGATATGGCATCAAATTTTCCTATCCAATCGTTAAGCTCTACCTATAACTGCTCAGATCAGACTAACTCGCGCAATCGGATTTGATGTTCTTCTTGGGTGATTTGACCTGCGGCAAGTTCTTCGTTAAGAGCTTTAACCTGTGGTTCGATTTCTTGTTGTTTGGCGGTAATCGCTTCGGCATTCTCCTTATAAACTGCTTCTCCTTTTGGCTGGGCTTGCTTGAATGCTTCTTCGAGGCTAAAGGCGTCCATTTCGCAGCCACTGGCAAAGTATTGATTTGCGACCTTGCCGATCGCCCAAGTACTGGCATAAGCGGTGGTTGCGCCGACGACCATCCCGAAGACTGGCACTAGTTTTGCCAAATTGCTCACAGCAATGCGAGTGCTGGTCATGCCAATACTGCCAAAAAAGGCTTTGCGTAGATCTTCACGATGACTGGCTCGATCGTATCCCCAGCGTTCACCGATCGACTGGACTAAATCCAATTGATTCCAATAGACATAGGCATCAAAAGCAATCGCAAATCCTGGTAATGGGAAAGCTCCTAAGATGGCGTTGAGAAAACAAGCATCGGTAGTCTCGTTATCGACTTGAATTTCACGGGTAGAAGCATCGGTAATCTGTTGGACTTGCTCTGAGATCGTGGAACGTGTAGCACGGCGCTGCAAATTTTTGAGCCACTCTTGCTTACCCCATAGTTTCGATGTGGTGAAAGCTTTACCGATTTTATCTAAGAGCTTTTGTTCTTCGGGACTACATTCTCCGTCGATGTTAGCCATCGTATAGGCAGATTGATAGGCTAGTGCTTGGGCGATTTCACTGGCGATTTGGGGTAGGAGGTCGTCAATATCGACTTGTTCTGATAACAAGCTATCAACTGTGATTCCTTCGGGTAATTGGATTTCGGCAAAAGCTGCTGTTAAACTATCGCGCTCTTCATCCATTAATTTCCCATCTGCCTGTGCCATGCTGACCAGTAATTTAAAGCTAGCTAGGATTTCTTGTTGATTGACGTGTTGATCCGCAGACATGAAATTCTCCTGTTTAATCGATATTCGATCGCAAACTGTTAGTATCCGCAGCAATATTATAGATCGATCGATGTTTCATGTTTTTTATGACATTTTTTCTGACAAAGCTACGACCTTTTCTGGTTGGGATTTTCGCCAATCGATCGCACAATAATCTCACCAATAACCTAAACCCAGAAGTCATCGCATCTGGGTTTTTTACTTGGTTTGAAGTGATTCGCCATTATAGTTTCAGTTCTGTTTGAGCAGCATAGCCGAGATGTCGATATCCTGCGGCAGTGACAACGTGACCTCTGGAGTGCGATTGAGATAGCCAATTTGGAGCAGATATGGTTCGTAGAGAGCGTATAGTTCGCGCAGTTCCTGCCCATTTTTCTGTGGTGAGTCGATTCAGCAGATCGGAGAAAATTTGCGCGTCTTGTGGTTTCGATCGATTACCGTTGGATACAACTAGGCTATTTATTGGAGCTTCTGGATTTGATCTAAAGACAGTCCAGTGATTTGAGCGATCAGATCGATC
>JARCMB010000382.1 GCA_030248825.1 Pseudanabaenaceae cyanobacterium MP8IB2.15
CGATCGATCGAAACGTTACGGTCTGAGCTACTAAACTCCGCAAATGCATTTCAATCTGGTGGCGAGACTCGTTGTAAAAAGCATGATGCTTAAACTTAGTTAGGTCAAAATTGCCATCAAATTTACGGTTGAGATGTTGCAACATATTTAGGTTAAATTCAGCCGTCACACCCTGAGCATCATTGTAGGCAGGCTCGATCTGGTCTTTGGGCTTTTGCAAATCTATACCTAGCAAGAAATACTCACCTGCTTGCATTGCTGCCGAAATTTGTTGAAAGAAATTGTCGCACTCTTGCGGGTTGAGGTTGCCCAAAGTACTACCGAGAAAGCAGATCATCCGCGTTGGTAGATGTGGCAAAGTTAACTTCTGCAAAGCTAGTTCATAAGTTCCAACTAAGCCATGGACTTCCAAAGTGGGATAGTCATTTAGTAAGTCAAACGCACTGCTTTCCAAGATGCCAGCACTGATATCGATCGGTAAATAGCGCAGTGGATAACTAAGTTTGTCATAAGCATCTAACAAAATTCGGGTTTTGACGGCACTGCCACTGCCTAACTCTACCAACTCGCAAGAGCCTGTAGTTTTGGCGATCTCTAGGGCACAGCTTTGCAAAATTGCGGTTTCAGTTCGGGTCAGGTAATATTCTGGCAACCCACAAATCTGCTCGAATAATTCGGAGCCGCGATCGTCATAGAAATATTTTGCTGGCAGTGTTTTCGGTGATTTACTCAAGCCTTCGATCGAATCGCTACCTATTTTAGAGCTAGGGTCTTCTGGGATCTCAGTATTAGCAATTAACTTTTCTAACTGCAATCGAGACTGGATATCAGAGGTCGATCGACCTCTGGTAAATTCGGATGTTGACATATAACTCCTCACAAAATTGCTTCACCTATTCTCCCAGCGATCGATCCTCAAGCTACTGCTTTAGCCAATCATAACAGGGTGAAAAATTCTCGATCGACTTCATAACCCAGCGCGATCGAAAATTGTTGTAACTTCTCCGTACTTGGGATACCGCGTTGTTTTAACCACTGCGAGATCGTAAATATCTTATGCATGACAAAGATCTGTTCGGCTTCGGGGTTGTACTCAATTCCTGCGGTACGGCTAAACTGGTGTGGCACTAGCATCGCTTTGTATCGATTGAGTTCCTCGCGCCAATCTAGCAGGTAAGGCAACCAAGGATAGACGGTATCCAACCGAATAAACCACAGGCGAATTTCGGGAATTTCTGGCAATTCACGCGGATCGCCTGGTTCGCGGGGGTAGAGGATTTCAAACTCAATTTGTGCGTCGATCGAAGGATCATGCTCCAGTCGATCGAGCAGTTTTGCAATCACCAATCGAGCAGGTGTTATATCGATTTTTTCAATACAAGCAAGGTTGACGTTGATTTTGGTAGACATAAAAGCAGAAAAAAGTATCCTAAATGGAGATTATTAATCGGGGTAGATCCTGATGCGCCGATTGGGTTCGGAGCCGAAGCTGTTGGACTTGAGATGGTAATGTTCCACTAGTTCGTGTTGCATCCGACGGATCACCGAAGAACGTGGTAGGAGTTCGACTGGTTGACCTTTAGGGATGACAATTTGCTCCACGGCTAAACGAGCTTCCTCCAATGCTTCCATTTCATCTTCCGAATCACCATAAGCGAAGTTACCGAGGTCATTCACCGCCGAGATGTCGGGTGGCTCATCGATTTGCAACATCCGCCGCAGAGCGCGAGTAATCTGTGGAATCGTACTGCTCTTGATCATGTGGATCGGTAAGGCACGAGTCTCGGCGAGATGGCGTAACTTGGAATGGCTGCGGATATGCGAGCGCAAGGTCAACACCATATCGGCACTGTCGATATCTTTAGTAATCACGACTGGCCAACGGAATGATTCGATCACCTGTTCAGTTTGGTGACGACTCACGGCATAGAGATAGACGTAAAAGATATCCGTGGTCTCGCGTACCGAATTAACGGCAGCATAATCAACTTCACCCGCTAAACTACCAGCAGGAAAATTAACGATCGAACTCTTAGCTAGTTTCTCCTGCGTTGGTTCGGCTTCCCATTCATTGCCGTTCAATCCCAGTTTGTCAGGCTCATTAAAGCTGCGTTCTCTACCATTTTTTTCGAGATTGCGATCTGGGGTGCGATCTGGACTGAGCGGTAATGGTTCCATCCGCCCCGAAGACCGCCAACCTCTGACATTTGGGTTTTTGACAATCGTAGGGGCCGGGGCGGCTTGCTCGACAATTGAGACTTCTCCTTCACTATTGAGACTGCGAATCTCCAAACCAGGATCGCGTCCACGCAGCAAGGTGTCGATCGTTTCTGAGACATCTCTATGCACGATCCAACGATAGCGTTCCGTCATTTCTACGGCAATCTCAAATGTGGGAGGAGCCTTGCGTTCGAGGATGCTCTTTTGTGTACCACGTCGTCGGGCTTCTTCATCGCCCAGTGTAACTGATTGAATCCCACCAACTAGATCTGATAATGTCGGATTTTTGATCAGGTTGGCAAGCTGGTTACCATGTGCTGTACCCACAAGCTGCACACCACGTTCGGCGATCGTTCTAGCGGCGAGGGCTTCGAGTTCCGTGCCAATTTCATCAATTACGATCACTTCTGGCATATGGTTTTCCACAGCTTCGATCATTACCTGATGTTGCAACTCTGGCTGGGCGACTTGCATTCGTCTCGATCGACCGATCGCAGGATGAGGAATATCGCCATCACCCGCAATTTCGTTAGAAGAGTCGATAATCACGACGCGCTTTGACATCTCATCGGCTAAGACTCTGGCAATCTCGCGTAATGCTGTGGTCTTACCCATCCCAGGACGACCTAATAGCAAAATCGATTTGCCCGTTTCCACCAAATCGCGGATCAACTCACCTGTACCAAACACGGCGCGACCAACCCGACAGGTCAGCCCAATGATCGTACCTTTACGGTTACGGATCGCACTGATACGGTGCAATGTGCGTTCGATCCCTGCTCGATTATCGCCACCAAACTCGCCGACGCGCTGGATGCACAGATCGAGATCGGCTTGGGTTATAGGTGTCTCGGATAAATATCGAGTTTGCTCGAAGTATCTTGCCTCAGGCGATCGACCTAAATCCATCACAATTTCGACCAGATTATCCAGTTGTCCGTATGCTTCTACACTCTGCTTGATATCTGTTGGCAAGATTGCCAAAAGCTGCTCTAAGTTATCGGTAACTTGCCTGCGGATGGTGGTGTCCGACATAGGTTAGTTGTAAGGTTTAATTACTAAAAGGGTTGACGGGGAAGAAGAATAGAAAAGATGTTAGGTTCTAGATTTGATTTGTGCAACTAGCTCTTTTGCTTGGACCACTGCTTGCCATAGAAGTTCTGGATGTGCTTCCAATCGATCGCCTCCTCGATCGAGAAAATTTGCCACTAACTGACGGGCATAGCTGCCATAAGCCACTCCTGCTATATTAATCCCAGCCGCTCGGAGTTTGGTCACCGTACTGGCATTTGTGCCACCCGCAAGTTGAACAAAGCCTTTGGGCAAACCCAGCTCTAGAACTTTTTGCCCCAGTAATAATGCTGCTCTCGTCGTACCGTTGCCGATATCGCCACTCATCGGTCGTCCATCCGTCTGCCAAATTAGGCTAGCAGGTTGAGGTTGCATTAAATCTAGCAATGCGGTCAAATATTCCTTGAGATTTTCACCATCAGGAAAACTTACTGCGATCAGCTTGAGCCGATCGACTACGGGGGCAAGTTGCTGCCAGAGCTGGGCAAATTCGGTAATACGTCCTGGCATTGTATGAATTTCGATCGCATTTATAGTTCCGTCTATGACCAGATCGTAAATTGCATCTGGTCGGTACACCTGCTCACGGGTATGAATAATCTGAACTGGACAAAGTGGTAAACAACGACCACAGCCATAACAGAGGAGATCGCTCACACCCGAAAACTGAATCGCATTAGTTGGGCAAGCTGTCTCACAAGGTCGATCGCACTCGCTTGGGCAAGCCATATGGTCAAACTCTGCCTTGCGAAAATGAGGATCTTCGCCAGCATTAAAACTCACCATAATCAAAGGAGTAGCTAACTTTTGATTATGGTACATTAATCTAGGATCGATAATCAATCGATCGTTAATCATTCTCTGAGCAGCATCAATTCCTGCACGCGCCGCTCGAACGATCGCTGGATCGGGAGCCATGTC
>JARCMB010000383.1 GCA_030248825.1 Pseudanabaenaceae cyanobacterium MP8IB2.15
AAAAAATTTAACGATTACTTCTGGATGGAAGACGAAGGTTTTTACTGTCTAGGATTGGATAGTAATAAAGAACAGATTCGTTCAATTGCCTCAAATGCAGGACAGTTATTGTGGTCGGGAATTGTGCCAAGCGATCGGGCCGAACAAATGGTAGAGCGATTATTTCAGCCCGATTTATGGTGTGGTTGGGGGATTCGGACGCTTTCTGCTAAACATCCTGCCTACGATCCAATTGGATATCACACGGGTAGCGTTTGGCCGCATGACAATTCATTTATTGCGGCAGGATTAAAGCGATATGGTTATCATGCTGAAGCTAATCGCATTGCCGAAGGGATTTTTGCGGCGGCAAGTATGTTTCAATCTAACCAGATGCCCGAATTATTTGGCGGGATCGAACGGGAACCTGAGAACTTTCCCGTTCCTTATGTAGATGCCAATATTCCACAGGCTTGGGCGGCGGGATCGATTCCGTGGCTAATTAGCAGCATATTAGGATTAGAAGCTGATGCAGCCAATCATTGCTTGCAGATTCAACCAGTTTTACCCGATTGGTTGCCCGATTTACAACTTGCTAATATCAATGTCGGTGATGCTAAGGTTGACTTGCACTTTTGGATTGAGGATGCCAAGACTCACTGGAAAGTCGTTAATCAGGTTGGTAAATTAGATGTGGTTGAGGGCGATCGCTTGAAAAGGAATTCTCATCCTAGAGATAAATCAAAGGAGATCACATGACCGACCACAATAACGACCAGCATTACGATGTGATTATTATTGGCACAGGTGCGGGTGGAGGAACTTTGGCACACCGACTCGCACCGACTGGGAAAAAGATTCTAGTTTTAGAACGCTGTACTTTTTTGCCAAGAGAAAAAGCGAACTGGAATCCAACAGAAGTCTTTAAGCAAGAACGCTATTACAATACTGGAACATGGTATGACAAGAACGGTCAAGAAATTCATCCCGCCGCAGGTTATTGGGTCGGAGGAAATACGAAATTTTATGGTGGGACATTGTTTCGAGCAAGGGAAGAAGAGTTTAATACGGTCTTTCATAAAGGTGGTATTTCTCCCGAATGGGGGCTTAAATATGCGGATTTTGAACCTTACTATACCCAAGCTGAGAAACTCTATAACGTACACGGTAAGAGAGGTTTAGATCCGACCGAGCCTTGGACAAATACAGAATATTCCTTTCCAGCGATTAGTCACGAACCTTGCATTCAAGAAGTCCATAACGATTTGCAAGCTAAGGGCTTTCATCCATTTTATCTACCGATGGCAATCAAAATCAATGAAGCGCAAAAGTTTTTGAGTGAATGTATTCGGTGCGAGACTTGTGATGGATATCCCTGCTTGATTCATGCCAAAGCCGATGCCGAAGTGATGACTGTACGTCCTGCCATGGAGTACCCAAATGTCACATTGCTGACCGAAGCTAAAGTAATTCGGCTGCATACCAGTGCATCAGGTCGTGAAATTACTGAGGTAGAAACTGAGGTGGCGGGTGAGATCAGGTCGTTTCGCGGTGCGATCGTGGTAGTTGCCTGTGGTGCGATTAATTCGGCGGCGTTACTATTGCGATCGCAAACCGATCGACATCCAAATGGTTTAGCTAATCGTTCCGATCAAGTTGGACGTAACTTTATGAAGCATAACTGCGGCGTGGTCATAGAATTGACAGCAAAAGAGAATCCCACTGTTTTTCAAAAAACCTTAGGCATCAATGACTTCTACTGGGGCGAACCAGATTTTCCCTACCCAATGGGGCAAGTGCAGCTATCGGGTAAAGTTAACAAAGAGATGTTGATGAATAACGTACCTGTAGCGATCGGCAATGAGATTTCTCCCGAAGAGTCGGCTTTACATTCGGTTGATTGGTGGTTGATGGGCGAAGATCTACCCGATCGCGATAACCAAGTCTATATAAAGGGGGATAAGATTCACATCGACTACACCGAAAATAATACTGAATCATTTAATCGTCTGGTCGATCGCTGGATTGAGGTGTTGAAGTCAATTAATGTGGATAAGGGTGAATCTTGCTATTATCAAAGTAATTTTCCTCTAAGCTGGGTAGCCCATCAATGTGGAACTTGTCGCTTTGGAACCGATCCTGAGACTTCGGTTCTAGATCTAAATTGTCGCACTCATGATGTTGATAATCTCTACGTAGTTGATGGGAGTTTCTTTCCTTCAAATATTGGCTCAAACCCGACTTTAACCATCATTGCTAACGCCTTGCGAGTTGGAGATCATTTGAGCGATCGCCTTAAATAGAAAGATCGAAGTCTGTAAGAACTTTAAGTTTTATGTGGAAGTTAATCAACTCATACATTAAATCAATCCCACGTTTGCTTAAATTGTAAAATGTAAAGTTATTGAAAGGAATCATTATGAAAACAGAATTTCGTCCTACTGCTGACCAAATCCCCGCTCAAACGCTACCCTATCCTGCAAGTCAAGAAGACATGGTGCCTCAACCCGATAGCGATTTATCAAACTACAAGCCTGCGGGTAAGCTAAAGGGGAAAGTGGCCTTGATCACAGGTGGAGATTCAGGTATTGGTCGGGCGGTAGCGATCGCCTATGCAATGGAAGGTGCTGATGTGGCAATTCTTTATAACGTCCATGATGATGATGCCAGCGTTACGAAGTCCAAAGTTGAAGAAAAAGGGCAGAAGTGTCTCAAAATTATGGCAGATGTACGCGATTCGGAGCAGTGTAAAGATGCCGTTACGCAGGTAATTAAAGAATTTGGACATTTAGATATCCTAGTCAACAATGCTGCTTACCAAATGGTGCAATTCGAAATTGAAGACATCTCCGAAGAACAGTTTCGGCGCACGATGGAAACCAATGTGTTTGGCTATTTCTATATGCTTAAAGCGGCTCTACCACATTTAAAAGAAGGCGATGCAATTATTAATACCAGCAGCATTCTGGGTTTAATTGGTAAAGAATTTTTGATCGATTACTCCACCAGTAAAGGGGCAATTAATGCATTTACTAAAGCCCTAGCCCAGAATCTCGCCAAGCGTAAAATTCGGGTTAATGCCGTTGCGCCCGGTCCTGTTTGGACACCTGGTATTGTAGGCACGATGACTGCCGAACAAGTTGATAACTTTGATAATAACAACGCCATGAAACGGGCGGGACAACCCGAAGAACTCGCTCCTACCTATGTCTATTTTGCATCTGAAGATAGCAGTTTTGTCACAGGGGCGATCCTAGAAGTCACTGGCGGACAGGTATCTAGTACTTAAAGATCGGAACTTAAGATAATGGTAATTACTGCAATTAAATTCGTGGGTATGACCGTATCTGATATGGAGCGATCGATAGACTTCTATACGACTGTCTTATTCTTTAACAAAATCTTCGATCGTGAAGATGCGGGAATTGAATGCGATCGCTTCTATGGATTATCTGATGTGAGAGTTAGGATTGCAAAGCTACAGTTAGGAGAGGAAATAATCGAGCTAACCGAATTTCTCAATCCCAAAGGTAGACCGATTCCGACTGATTCTCGCAGCAACGATCTCTGGTTTCAACACATAGCGATCGCAGTCCAAAACATAGAGCAAGTATACGCACATTTACAACATTTCTTAGTATCTCAAACTTCGCCTTATCCCCAAACTTTACCCGAATGGAATCCGATTGCTGGCGGCATCCAAGCATTTTACTTTAAAGATCCTGACGGTCACAATCTGGAATTAATTCACTTTCCAGAAGGTAAAGGAAATCCAAAATGGCAACGTAGCTCTAGTAAATTGAATGATAAATTGAGTGGTGAATCAATTGAATCCCTATTTCTGGGAATCGATCACACGGCAATTGTAGTTAGTAATACTGATATGAGTCGGGCTTTCTATGTCGATCGATTGGGTATAAAACTAGAACAAGAGGGTTTAAATTTGGGCATAGAACAAGAACGTCTGAGCGGAATTGCTGGTGCAGAGGTAAAAATTAGCAGTTTGAAAGGTTTGAAACCCTCAGCAGATTCAGGATTCGGCATGGGAATTGAGTTGTTGGAATATCTCAAGCCAAATCATGGAAGATCTATTCCTCTTGATACTTGTGGGAATGATTTGTGGTGCTGGCAAACGGCGATCTCTACAGATATCATTTCGGATTCGGAGTTCGATCGATATCTACTTCAAGATCCAGACGGGCATAAATTAAATCTTTTTTGTGAAAGAAAATAGAATCTCATTCAAATTTTAGGAAGTAAATATGGTTAGTGTCATGAATTTTTCGCCATTACTCCAAGCCTAAAGTATGGAGAATCAAGAATTGAAAGCAATCTCCCATGAAAAGATGCTTTATAAGAATCTATCGATACCCTTAAAAAATCCGATACAGAAGGCGAAATACCAGGAGTTTCTTTGTCAACATATTGAATAAATACATACGATAAAACATAAGATAGATAATTCCAAAACACAAAAAATGCAATTAATGACGAAGCTTAAAAGCAAGCAATAAATCTCGGTATCTAATACTTGTTAATGTCTCTGGTAGGAGGTGTCATAAACAAAATTCCGCAAGAGGAATTTACAGGAGGGGTTGAGGAAATAGCTACTTTTTCAGCTTGAAGAATAGACTGATATTTTGGGGGATAAGATATTGATGGTTGCAACTCAAATTTCTTTATCAAAAACTCTTCTTAATTTCACATTACACATCCCCCAAGGGTTCTGTCAATATTGAAAAGATTAAGTTCTGGTAAATCTTCAAGATTTGTTTCGATCCAAGACTAATAATATTTTTTAGCAATCACCTCCACATAACATTGAGCACAAATATTGCCAAAAATAGTTCGCCTATCGTATAAAATCCATCTATCTCTCGAAAAATACTCACAACAATCGATCTCGCAACCATTTTGCACGATAGACATGGTTATAGTTGACAGGTCGCATATCAAATAGTCGATCGAAGCAAAACTGGAAAGAATATGGCATGAATCATTCGATTCCCATCTCGTCGATGATTCTTGCTACCATACCTAGATGGTCTAGGTTCTCTACTCCGATCTCAGTATTTACAGTATTTACCAAGAAATTGGGTCTAAAGCCCCGCCGTTCTAGGGCGGCTTTTTCTTCGCATCCTGCAATACTCATAGCCAACCTCTCAGGGCAAGGAACGCA
>JARCMB010000059.1 GCA_030248825.1 Pseudanabaenaceae cyanobacterium MP8IB2.15
GCTCATGATACTTGTAAAGTCTCTGGCACAGTGGTTCATGTGGCTGTTGATAAAAAATATGCGGGCTATATCACAATTGCCGATCAAGTTAAAGATGATGCTGCTCTGGCGATTCATTCTCTGAATCAGATGGGGATCAAAACGATTATGCTGACTGGTGATAATCAAGGTGTAGCCGCAGATGTAGCAGGTAGACTGGGTTTGAGTTCCTATGTGGCTGAATTGCTGCCTGAAGGAAAAGTCGAAGCAATTGAAACTATTCTCAAAGCCGCAGATAAAAAAGGGAAAGTTGCCTTTGTCGGTGACGGTATTAATGACGCACCTGTACTCGCAAGATCAGATGTCGGGATCGCTATGGGTGGCATCGGTTCTGATGCGGCGATCGAGACTGCGGCTGTGGTGATTATAAATGATTCTCCTGCCAAAGTTGCGGAAGCGATTCGAGTTGGGAAAAAGACGCTACAAATTGTCTGGCAAAATATCTGGATGGCTTTGATTGTTAAAGGTGTATTTTTACTTTTAGGAGCTTTTGGGGTTGCCAGTATGTGGGAGGCTGTTTTTGCCGATGTGGGTGTAGCTTTACTAGCGATCGCTAATGCCACCAGAGTCTTGAAGTAGAGATAACACCTTATTCTTCCACCTCGATCGAACCGTGAAACATTCCCATGCCACAAGAAAATTGATAATTCCCTGCGGTCTTATGACTTCGATCGATCATCCTGTCAAAAATTGACCTCGATCAAGATTTAGCAACATCCTGATCGGTTTGGATTTGCAAGCGGATCGTGCGAGAGTTCTCATCACTACCGAGCTTGATTTCCATGTTTTCACCTGAGAGAGTTTCCAAGGCAGAAAGGAGCGATCGAAGGTTTGGGGTACTTGCGCCACTATCGTCATAGAGCTTATCCATGAGTGAATTGAAACGTTTGGATGTCGTGTAGAGTTTGGCGATCGACTGTTCCAACTGTGAAGCATAATTCACCAGATCGGCGGCGGCTTTGAGGCTACCAATTCGTAGGGCTTCAGCTAAAGCTGCTTCCATACTAAATTCCACACCTTCTAAAGCTTGGATTTGGGTGGTATTAGCTAGGTATTTCGATAACTGTTGGGCTTCGGCAGTGGCTTGTTTGAGGCTATCCACATCATGGTTTTCAGCAATCTCTTGACGCAGGTAAGTCTGGTGATGCGATGGCAGCTTTTCCATCTCTTTGACTAAAGGCGCAAGATATTTGACAGGGATCATACTCGATGCGGCTTTTTCTTTAATCTCATCTGAGAGTAGATCGGATGACATCGTTGTCCACTCATTCGAGAGTTGACGGACTTCGCGGCGGGTAATTTGGTCGCCATTTCTTGCCGATGCTGCGATCATCTGCTGCACTTCGGGCGATGCTTGGGCGGTTTCGATAAACGCTCTCTTACTAAATCGCTCAATCACTTCGGGTTCCATTGGCTCTTGATCGAATAGCTGATCGGCACTATCCGCTAGCTCAATCCAACTATAAGCCCGACTTTTGCTGATTTCGCGATCCTTCAACCAATTTAGGAATCCAGGGCTTTGCACGATCGAACTTTCACTGGTAATATCCACCCCCTCTTCAGGCTCAATCCCCTTGATCGATCTTTCTCGATCGCGTATCGATCGTAAAATTCTGCCTCGCCAGATATCGGTTTGGAGGTCAAATCGATCGCATACTTGCCAAGCAGTATCGAGAGATTCGAGGAAATCTGGCTCAGAGATGCGGTTATCATTAGGATCGGGAAGTTGAAAATCGAGAGTTTCTATTGGCACGTTGATTGATTCGCTTAAAAATTAGGGTTAATGAATTGGATAGTTGGTCGTTGACGATGATTAAATTATACGTATATGCAAATCCTTAAGTGCCTCCATACGGCTGTTCCAGTCTCAGACTTGGCTAAATCCGAGCATTTTTACGGTGAGGTTTTGGGGTTAGTCAAAGTCGATCGACAGCTAAGGTTCCCTGGAGCATGGTATCAGGTGGACGACTACCAGATTCATTTGATTCAGGTCGATCGTTTAGAAAAGTTGCCTAATGATCTGCCCGAAAAATGGGGGCGCGGTCACCACATGGCCCTGTCGGTAGCCGATCTAGAAACAGCAAAGCAGGATTTACGCTCACATGGATGTGAGGTGCAAGTCAGTGCTTCAGGTCGCGCCGCTTTATTTGTACTCGATCCCGATCGAAACATAATCGAGTTGTCGGAAAACCGAACTTAGTCGATCGAGAAAGTAGTATAAACTTTCGTGAAGGCAATAGTTCGATCGCAAGCATAAATTAATCACAAGCATAAATTAAGTTTTATATGACGACTAAATTGGGATTTGGCAAGATTCAACCACAGGAGCTGATGGCGCAGGAAAAAGCCAAGGCAAATAAGGAGAAGCGGGCGGTTGCTGCCGAGAAATATGATGAAATGAAGAAGAAAGGGCTACCTGAATACAACATTTACACTAGACTTCAGGGGCAAAAAAATTGGTTGCCTGGTGGTTCTCTGACCGTAGAGCGATCGGATAAAATCAATCAAGCCTTGTTCCAACAAGAAGAAGAACTGTTCAAAGGTGTGATTCGCCTCTATCCGAAAATGCGCGCTCAAAAAGAAAATCTGGAGTATGGTTATCGCCTCAAAGAGTTTGCCGATGAAGAGGTCACGCTAGCAATTCGTCCTAAAGATAAATCTAGCAATTTATTTGAAGCTGCATTTCAAGAGATCAAACATCAGTTTTCAAAAGTTTCGGAAAAATTAACCCAAAAACCGAAATAATTACGGTAATTCCGCCACGATCGACATCACTTATATTAATGGAGCAAAACAATGGGACTATTTGGATTTGGCAAGAAACTGACTTTACCTACACCTGAACAAGCATTACCAGGTCGATCGGAGGCAATCAAAGTTCCTGCCCAACACTATGTCAATAACAACACTCTCACCCCACCCTATCCTGAAGGTTCAGAAATCGCAATGTTTGGGATGGGATGCTTTTGGGGTGCAGAGCGCAAATTTTGGCAACAATCACAGGTTTTTAGTACTTCGGTCGGTTATGCGGCTGGGATCACACCAAACCCCACCTATGAAGAAGTTTGCTCTGGGATGACTGGTCATAACGAAGTCGTGCGCGTTGTCTTCGATCCCCAAGTTGTGAGTTACGAATCTCTGCTAAAAATCTTTTGGGAAAGCCACAATCCCACCCAAGGAATGAAGCAAGGCAATGATTCTGGCACGCAATATCGCTCTGGCATCTATGTCTATTCCGATCGACAAAAAGATCTAGCAAAAGCATCGTTATTGGCTTACCAAGAGCTTCTCACCGCCGCAGGCTATGCACAAATCACCACCGAGATCTTGGATGCACCTGAGTTCTACTTTGCTGAAGCATATCATCAGCAATATCTCGCTAAAAATCCTAATGGCTACTGCGGTCTGGGTGGTTGTAATGTCAAATTGCCTTCGATCGTCACCGCCTAGTAAACTTTTCCTTATCCCCCTTTCCTCAGTAATCTAAAGACAGGAGAGGGGTAAATATCCTTGCTGGAGTCGGAAATTTGAGTGGGAGGCTACCATTAGAGACTTTATGAAGAGAGTAAAAGAAGATATCCCCCTAGAGGAATGGGAGATTTTTCGTCCTCTGTACGGTGCAAGCTTTTCCTCAAGCGAAATGCTAGAATTAGGCTGCTATAAGATTTATTCAATTGCCAAATATCAAGAACATGTTCAAGCAATTCCAAACTCTGATTCTTTGCTAGACATAAGCTCTCCTGATCCTAAAAATCACTTGGTAATTAGTATCAGAGTTGATGCTCACGATTCGGCTAAAGCAAAAGTGCTAGCCGACATTAAATTTCATCAGTTCGATAATATTATCCGATATATGCTGGGAAACTCACACCCTTTTTGGGATGTAGCGGTTTTTAATTATATTGGAACGTACTTATTGAAAAATGCCTGTCTTTCGTCAACAGGATGGGAATCAAATCACACAATTGATGGGGTCGTAGATATTGTAGAACTAGACGGAAATTTTCCAGTTCCATTTGAAGAGATGGATCAAGAACGTTTTAAAGATTATACATCCCAACCATTCTTTAAGAATCCCTATTTGGGTCACGAATGGATTTGGAATACACTCAGCAAACCAAAGCCGACCGATTTACAAGGAAGATTGATCTCAGCGATTGAATGGACAGGAAAAAGTCTTAGAGATAGTGATAAATCTAGAGCATTTGTCCAATTAGTCTTTGCACTTGAATCCCTTTTTACCTTTAAGGAAAAAGGAGTATTAGTATCTCCAGGGATCGCTAGCCAGATCTCAGAATTTTCTGCGTTTATTTTAGGATCTGATTATGAAAGCCGAACACAAACTGAAGAAGCGGTAAAGGATATCTATGCTAAGCGTTCGGGTATTGTCCATGGCGGAAATAAGC
>JARCMB010000384.1 GCA_030248825.1 Pseudanabaenaceae cyanobacterium MP8IB2.15
CGATATCGAACTGGTCGGCATCAATAACCGTAATCTGGAAACTTTTAGCGTCGATTTGCAAACCACTAAAACCTTGATCTCAGAAGTCGTCGATCGACGTAATATTCTCTGGGTAAGTGAGTCAGGTTTGTTTACGCCTCAGGATCTAGAGTTTGTGGCGAACTGCGGCGTGGGTGCTGTCCTAGTCGGCGAATCACCGATCAAGCAGCCTGACATCGAACAAGCAGTCAAATCTCTACTAGGAAAATAGGAGTCAGTTTAAAAATTAGATTTCTGATAGACTTCTTTTGAGCTGTAATCTCATCTCTTTCTCTTTTTATGTTCTGTCCCGACCACTCTTGACTCTAGTTTAAACTCTGGAATTTCTTGGAGTTGAGCACGATCGAGGCTGTATTGTTCGCAAACAAGGCTGAGTCGATCGCCAGAACTTTTGACCAGATTGACTGAATGGGTCAGATCTCCTTGAAAAAATACCAGCGTATTTTGTTGGGGACGAATCTGTCCGACTTGGCGTTTAGTCGATCGAAGTACGAGTTCTCCGCCTTCTAAATCTGTGGGTACTTCGATATAGAGCACACTGACTACAAGCGGGGGCTCGATCGTTTTGCAGTAAGAGCGCAGAGATCGATCGATGTGAGGATCGACACGAGAGCCTGATTTTAATAGTAATGGATTGAGATAAAACGCATTACACTCACGTTGCATCACCCGATCGAGATAAGGCTTAAAATATGGGAAACGCTGCTCGACCATTGCAAGATTCGATCGACGAAATACCAGCGAAAATCCCTTTGTGCCGACAAAATCACGATTGAGATTATTCACAGCAAAATAAGGACAAGCCAAAATCTGTCCCTGCAATTCACTCAGGTAAGTAGGTAAAAATGCTTGTGTCTGTTGGCGATAATAGTCCAAGAGATATTAGGATTAAATTTGGTGGTTTAAAATTTCAAGGTGGCACTTTTCAAATTTATCACTCCTGCATCTGCAATCCTATCTTCATGTAACAACGCCATTTTGATTTGAGGCATGAGTAGGGATTTCAATCCAAAACTCAGTTCCCTCGCCCACAGTAGAATTACATTTCAATAAACCACCATGCCGCTCAGCAATAATCTGATAGCTGATCGATAAGCCTAATCCTGTGCCTTTGCCAACTGGTTTCGTCGTAAAAAATGGGTCAAACAAACGCTGTTGGATTTGGACTGGGATACCTTGTCCATTATCGGAAATTGCGATCGACACTCGATTAGAATCAATTACCTGTGTAACTATGCGAATACATGGCATCGAGAATTGCGGGAAAGGAGTGGAAAATATCTCATGGTTCTCACTGATATCGCGATCATTGGGAGAATTGCGGTGGGTTTTATCTTTAGCAAGCTGTTGTAGACTCTCTGCCTCAGACCATCGACCAACCGCATAAGCTTCTTCAAGCGCATCGATCGAATTTGTAATCACATTCATAAATACTTGATTAAGCTGCCCAGGATAGCATTCGATTTTTGGCAGATCGCCGTAATGTTTAAAAATCTTCACGCCTGGGAAGTGAGGTTTGGCTTTCAAGCGGCTTTGGAGAATCATCAAAGTATTATCTATGCCTTCATGGATATCGATCGATTTGATATCCGACTCATCCATCCGTGAGAAATTACGCAAATTGAGCACGATTTTCTGGATGCGATCTGTACCGACTTTCATCGAAGAGATCAGCTTAGGTAGATCTTTGATCACGTAGTCGAGATCGATTTCTTCGGCATAAGCCTCAATCTCAGGCACAGGAGTAGTTTGGTGTTGCTGATACATCTCCAGTAAGTTCAAAATTTTCTCCGTGTATTCTTCTGCATAAGAGAGGTTGCCATGAATAAAGTTCACAGGATTATTCACCTCATGCGCCACACCTGCTACGAGTTGTCCTAAACCAGACATTTTTTCGGTCTGAACTAGTTGCGATTGAGTACTTTGGAGCTTATAGAGAGCCTGTTCTAATTTTTGGGCTTGTTCTCTAAAATTAGCTTCTGAAGCGCGTAAGGCTTCTTCATCCGCCAACCGTCTAGTGATGTCGCGGAAACTCCAGACTCTGCCAACACTGACTCCGCCAATCCTTTGTGGTTGGGAGTGACCTTCAAAGACTCTGCCATCGATCAGGCGCAAAATATCGTAGCTCTCATCATCGGGATGGAGTTCATTAGCTCTAGTCGAATAAGTGTTGGGAGCTTCTAGCTGTGCTAGCATCAGCCGTGAAATTTCAAGATCGTCTTGATCCGCGATCGACGCTTTGGGAATCCGCCACAGTTCGGCAAATTTTTGATTGCAAATCAGCGTTTTACCTTGGTTGTCAACGACGAACACCCCATCAGCCGTAGATTCCAGTGTGGTACTGAGCAGAGAAAGCGTTCGATCGATCTCTTTTTCTACTGCGACTCGATCGCTAATATTCGTGTAAATGCCCACCGAGCCTGTAATTGCACCCGTCTGATCCCTGATCGTATCGGCGCTGACACCGACATAAAAAGTTTTGCCCCATCGATCGCGCATTTCTAACTCATCGTGCCAAGATCTGCCCCCAATCACAACCCGAAACATCGCATCAGCAATATCAGGGTTGGGGAAAAGCGATCTCAAGGCCCCTGTCATTTGCATTTCTGAGAGTTGATAGCCAAACAGATTACAAAAAGCTTGATTGATATAAGTTGGAACACCATTGAGATCGACAATACTGATCGCATCGCTAGCACTTTCGAGTGCCGTACCAATTTGAAACAGTGATGTCTCAACTGCAACCCGCTCATTCACCTCAGCTTGCAACTGCGTCGTCTGCTCCTCTAGCATTGACTCTAACTCAGCTCTAGAGGGTTGACTGCTATGATCCCGTATTGTTACTTGAAGTACTTGATGACTGTCAATTGGTAATGCTGTTAGTTCGACATCCGCCGTAAACTCAACTCGATCGACACGGCTAAACACCCACTCAAACCGCGTATAACTATTCTCCAATGCAGATCGGATTCGATCTTGCGCTAGACTGGCAGAACCATGTCCACTAGGCTGAAACATCGGCGACAACTCACTCAGATGTTTCCCTAGGATTTCTGCTTTGCTAGAAAAACCAAACGCTTCTAGAGCGGCGGGATTACAGTCAAATAGACCAGTGTGATCCAGCAATAACTGACCATCCCGCTCGGCTCCCTGAAATTGATGCCAACGTCGATCGATCTTTTTGTCAATCTGGCTCACGACTTCGCGAAACGCAATCAGACCGCCCACTTCGCCCTTAACTTCAAGCCAGGGCTGGATCTGCCATTTCACCCATGTTGTGCCCACTCGACTGACAGATGGTTCTTCGGTATATGTGGCAGCTTGTCCTGTGGCGAGGCAACGACGATAAATTTCTTTTTGGTAAACAGATAGATCGGGAAACAAATCATAGTGATATTTGCCGATAATGCTGTGGCTTTCCAGTTGGTTTTCGGTGAGCCAACGCTGGCTAGTCAGTAAATAACGCAATTCTCGATCGAGCATGGCGATCGAGACTGGAGCCATCTCAACAAATAAACGATGCTGCTGTTCGTAATTCAGACTCATCTCGATAGGTGCTTGTGACTAAATTTGCTAAATTCGACTAAATCAGTGCTCAGTGAAGCAATTAAATGAAAATTTTGCGGTTTCGAGTTCAGCCCATATCGTTATACTAACCCGACCGAGCCACCTAGTTTGTGCCGAGTGAGTATAAATGCTGTAACCTTCTCAGACAAAGACGATCGGCGTATAAATATAAAGAAATAATAAAGCAATTCCCTTTTTTTTGTATTATCAGGCACAATATAAATATAGAAACGGGGTCAGCCAATATAAAGACCCTGAATATAAAATCTAAATTTAATAAACTTTAAGTAGTGATCCCAAATCTAATCGATCGGGGATCATTATTTTTAGGTTTAGTTTATATTTTATTTATTTTTAGTTTTTCCTACTTTCAAGTCAATTTTTGCAGAGGCAATACTTCTTGAATCTGGACGGGTCGCAGGGGCAAAGAGCAAAGACTGGAAAGACGAATCGCGGGTGCCGAGAGTTTCGTAAAAGAAGAATGAGAATCCATCAAAATCAAGATCTCTGGCAACTTTAACTTGTCCCATAATTTGACGCATATCCACGTTTTGAATTCTTAAACCTGTTAAAATTCCGACTGAGACTGGAATCTTTTGCCGAATTTTTCTCAACTCAGGTCTCTCTAGCTCTCTTTGGTAGTCTTCAATGGTATTTCTATATACTTGAACGACTAATTCATCGATATACCCTAAATTAACCCATGTATACCAATCCTGCAAATATTTAGCATAGGAGAAGTCTTTGGGGTTGGGAGAAAGAGATATCAAGCAATTAGGTTTGACACGTCTAACTTCTTGAGAAATATTTCTCATTAAATTTGTTACATAATTAGACCGCCATCTCACCCATTCTGGAGCGTTAATATCTTCAGGTGGGAGTTTGCCAAAATTATCTTTTTGATACAAGGAAATCGTGTAATCATCATATCCAAGCTCTGCTGGCATACCGAAGTGATCGTCTAATTGAATCCCATCGACATCATATTTAGTTACTACTTCCACAATCAAATCAGTCAAAAACTTCTGGACTTCGGGTTTTGCAGGATTGAGCCAAACTAGCCGATGTTGATTTTTTTCGCCATGTAAAAATACTTTGGAGCCATCTTTGCGACTCGTAATCCAATCTGGGTGTTGGCGCATCAAGTCAGATCCTTCCTCGGTCATTAGTCCATACTCAAACCAAGGAATCACGGCAAGTTTCTGCTCGTGCCCAAATTTGACGGCTTCTGCAAGCATATCTCGATTTTTGAATTCAGGAATAGGGTCGATCTTGGCACCAAAAGATTTCTCGGCAACCTTACTCGGATAAAGTGTATATCCGCCATTCCAAACAGTTGGATAAATGGTATTGAAGTTTAACCGCTTTAACCTTTCGATCGCTTGCTGAAGTCGCTGCGAAGAGAATAAAACATCGCTATCGACATTAGTTAGCCAGATACCGCGCAACTCATTGTTTCTATTCGGTTCGATCCCAACGTTAGCATTAGCTGTCTGCGCTACCGCCCAAAAAGGAAAGTTGAGTATGAATGCGATCGATACTCCAAAAACAACTAGTAGTAGAAAGCGGCGTTGCGTCCGCCAAAAACCTGAATTAATTTCCCCCATAATAAACAAGCTAATTAAGCTCTAACTCCTCACATTTAGACTTCAAGCGTTTTCTGCAATTCTATTGTAAGGAGTATTCCCGCGATCCTATATTTATTTATCGCTGTTGCCGTAGAAGCTAGAATGTTTGTCAATCATAGATCTCGATTTAGTAGTAATTTTTGAGCATCGCGATTAGCTCGACCACATTAACCCGCCGCAGAATATGGAAATATCCGTAAAAGTTCGTCGTCAGGCATCCCGCGAAAGTTTGCCGACATACCAAACTTACACCGTAGAAGCCGATCCCAACACTAATACTGTCCTCGATATCTTGCACAAAATCCAGTGGGATCAAGACGGTTCGCTGGGGTTTCGCCGCAATTGCCGCAACGTGATTTGTGGCTCCTGTAGTATGAGGGTCAACGGTAAAGCAGGGCTGGCTTGTCAGAAATTAGTGAGTGAAGTTTTTGCAAGTATCGATCGACCGACATTACTAATCGAACCGATGGGGAATTTGCCTGTAATTAAAGATCTAATCGTCGATATGACTAAGTTCTGGCAAAATCTGGCAAAAGTCGATCCGTATGTTTCTACTGCTTCTAGACAGATCTCTGAACAAGCCTCTGGGCAGGAATTTCTCCAAACGCCAGCCGAACGCAATAAGCTCCAAGCCGCCGCTAACTGCATCCTATGTGGTTCTTGTTATTCAGACTGTAATGCTGCTGCCGTAAACGATAAATTTGTGGGGCCGCACGCACTAGCAAAAGCCTATCGGGTGATGGCTGATAATCGTGACGATCGACATGTCGATCGAATCACCAAATACAACGATCCTGATTTTGTCTGGGGTTGCACCCGCTGCTATAACTGTAACGAAGTCTGTCCTGTCGGAGTTCAGCCACTCGATCGAATTTCGCAAATCAAACAAGAAATCTTGCAAGATCCTGACTTACCCGAATCGATCGCCCAACGACATCGCCACACGATGGTTGAGTTAGTAAAAGCTGATGGCTGGATCGATGAGAGTAAATTCGGGATCAAAGTTGTCGGCAATAGTTTCAAAGACCTCAAGGGTTTAGCTAGCCTGATCCCTCTGGGGCTACGCATGATCCTCAAAGGTAAAATGCCATACCCGTGGGAATTTAAACGATCGAAAGGTGTGAAAGAAATCGAATCCCTGATCGAAGCTGTCCAAAATCGTGAAGGTAAAGAGTTGGAGTCAGAAGCGAGTTCTTCGATCGAAGAAGTCACCAGAGGTGGTTAAAGATTAGTAAGCTAACCCCGCACTGAAGTGACGGGGCTTTCGCCAACCGCGCACAACAAGGCAGAATCTTGTAGTAGCCCTGAGATATTCTTATCCAAAGAAC
>JARCMB010000385.1 GCA_030248825.1 Pseudanabaenaceae cyanobacterium MP8IB2.15
CATTAGAATTTCCCGTTAATTGATCCAGTAGTCGATCGAAGGAAGCGGGAGTGCGTTCGAGCGGGAGTTTTTGGTTAGTAGGGAGACTGAATTGCTTTCTTGCCATACCTCGCAAGTCATCAAGCGCATCCTCCGAAGTCCCGATCTCGTCAACCAGACCATTCGCTTTAGCTTGGCTACCAGTATAAATACGTCCATCCGCTAGCTTTTTCACGACCTCTAAATCCATCTTGCGACCATCGGCGACATCACTGACAAACTCTTGGTAAGTACTTTGGAGCAATTCCTGAAGCAGTTCACGCTCTGGATCGGAGATTTGTTTGAAGGGCGAAAAAATATCCTTGTAGGGGCCTGTTTTGATTGTTTGCGACTCAATTCCGACTTTATTGAACAGTTCTTTAACATTGAATCCACTCAAAATCACGCCAATACTACCTGTGAGCGTGCCAGCATTGGCATAGATTTTCGTGGCAGCACTGGCAATGTAATAACCACCACTTGCGGCTTGATCGAGCATGGTTACAACTACAGGCTTGAGTTCACGGAGTTCTCGGACGGCAGCATAAACTTCCTTGCTCATGCCTACTGTACCGCCTGGAGAATTGATCGAGAGTAAAACTCCTCGCACCCGATCTTCACTCCTCAGTTCGATCAGCCTTTCCCATACTGCTTTTGCGCTTGTAGAAGATGAACTGCTACCACTGATTGCGCCACTGAGCGTTACTAGCTCAAGTCGATCGCCTTTATTCCGAAATGCGGTTAAGTCGATCGACTCCTGAGTTTGGCGACGTGTAATTCCTAAAGCCGCAGCCGCAAAGCAGACTACAACTAAAACTAAAGC
Source organism: Pseudanabaenaceae cyanobacterium MP8IB2.15 (assembly GCA_030248825.1). Classification (GTDB taxonomy): domain Bacteria; phylum Cyanobacteriota; class Cyanobacteriia; order Pseudanabaenales; family Pseudanabaenaceae; genus JARCMB01. The sequence goes on from JARCMB010000385.1 coordinate 842, forward strand.
AATAATCCGATTGAGTTGCATGGGAGAAAGGGAAAAATATAAATTAAAAGCCAGAGCCAAAAGCCAGCAATATTTCTGACTTTTGACTTCTGGCTCTTACATTGTGAACTAGATGCGTACTAGATCTGGTGCTACTTTACTAGAAAGATTTAGTAAATTCTGCGATCGCTTCTTTGAGAAGCCCTTCAGCTTCTTCCCCAAGCTTCTTCTCAGCTTTTACCAATTCACCATACTTAGGCTTACTCAAGGCAAGGTAGCTCCGCAGTCCTTTGGTAAATTCGGTGATTCGATCGACCGCAACTTCATCTAAATAACCATTGATCGCGGTGTAGATAATTGCCACTTGGTCGGCAACAGGCAAAGGTGAATACTGAGCTTGCTTCAGCAGTTCTCTCAGGCGTTCTCCACGCGCAAGTTGAGCCTGAGTAGTCTTGTCGAGGTCAGAGGCAAACTGAGCAAATGCTGCCAAGTCGTCATACTGGGCTAGTTCAAGCTTGATCTTACCTGCAACCTGTTTCATCGCTTTGATCTGGGCTGCCGATCCAACGCGGGACACGGAAATCCCAGGGTTAATCGCAGGACGAATCCCAGAGTTAAACAGGCTGGAAGACAAGAAGATCTGACCATCGGTAATCGAAATTACGTTGGTAGGAATGTAAGCCGAAACGTCACCCGCTTGGGTTTCAATGATCGGCAGTGCTGTCATCGAACCACCACCGAGGTTATCGCTCAGCTTGGCGGCACGTTCGAGCAAGCGCGAGTGTAAGTAGAACACATCGCCAGGATATGCTTCACGTCCTGGTGGACGACGCAGCAGAAGGGACATTTGGCGGTATGCCTGAGCGTGCTTAGAAAGATCGTCGTAGACTACCAGTGTGGCTTTGCCTGAATACATGAAGTATTCTGCTAGAGTTGCACCTGTGTAAGGCGCGAGGTATTGCAGGGTGGCAGGATCATTGGCGTTAGAAGCAACCACAATCGTGTATTCCAGTGCGCCATTTTCGCGCAGAACGTTAACGACGTTGGCAACGGTTGAAGCTTTTTGCCCGATCGCCACATAAACGCAGATACAATTTTCACCTTTTTGGTTGAGGATCGCATCCACCGCTACTGCGGTTTTACCAGTCTGGCGATCGCCAATAATCAATTCTCGTTGACCACGACCGATTGGAATCATCGCGTCGATCGCCGTAATCCCAGTTTGGAGTGGTTCAAATACCGATTTCCGCTCGACAATTCCAGGGGCTGGGGATTCTAGCAGACGAGATTCAGAACTCTTGATATCGCCTTTGCCATCGATCGGACGGGCGAGAGAATCAACTACACGACCGATAAAAGCATCACCGACAGGAATCTGAGCAATCTTGCCTGTAGACTTGACCGAGCTACCTTCAGAAATATCACGTCCTGAACCCATCAGCACTACGCCAACGTTATCTTCTTCGAGGTTGAGCGCAATCCCGATTGTACCGTCTTCAAATTCCAGCAATTCGCTCGACATGGCGTTTTCTAAGCCATAGACCCGCGCAATTCCATCGCCGACTTGGAGCACAGTCCCAACATTAGATACTTGGAGTTCTTGGTTGTACTGCTCGATTTGCTGCTTAATTATGTTGCTTATTTCGTCAGGTCTAATAGCTACCATAGTTTTTATAGATTATTGGTGGTTAGGGTTTACGACACGATGGATATCAAGATACAGATCAAGACGCACATCAGGATTTAGTTAAATGGTTGCGGTCAAGCTCGTAGTAAGCCGACGGAGTTGACCACGGATGCTGGCATCAATTACCTGAGAGCCAACCTTAATGATCACACCGCCAATCAATTCAGGATCGACTTCGATTGAGAGTTCGACGCTGAGGGCATTGGTAAGCTCTTTTACCTTCTGCTTCATGGTTTCTTGCTGCGACTCGCTCAAGGCAACGGCTGAGGTCACATCAGCTAGGGCGACTTGGTTCATTTCTCTCAGAAGTGCTTGAAATTGCTGACAAACTGCCTCAAGAAACATGATTCGACCTCGATCGACCAATAGCAACAAGAAACTCATTAGGGTTGGGTTTACTTCTGAAAACACCTTGGCGATCGCCTCTTTTTTTACGCTTTCTTTAATCAAAGGAATAGACAGCAAGCGCTTAAGGTCATCTGAAGCTGACAAAGCTGCCAGCACATACTGGATATCATTGTCGAACTGCTCAACTAGGTTTTTTTCCTTGGCAATGGACATCAATGCCTCAGCATAAGGCTCAACAATCTCTTGACTTACCGCACCAGCTTTCACTTCTTCGCTCCTACCTAACTTAATTTGAGTTTAATTCCAGCGTAATTTTCTTGCGACCAGCTTACTTACTTAGAAGGGCAATACTTCGATCGACCAACTGTTGTTGGACAGATTTGCTCAATCCTCGCTCGAAGTAAGTTCTCACTTCAGCTAAAGCTCGATCGGCAACCTGTTGGCGCAGTTGAATGATCACGCGCTCTTGTTCGCTGGCAACTTCTTGAGTTGCGGCTTCGCGTAAACGCTCGATATCCCCAGCTACACTTGCTAAAATGCCGTCACCGATTGTCTTAGCATCTGCCTCGGCTTGCTGACGAATTCGATCGCTTTCCGCCTGAGCCTGAGCCAGCTTTTCTTGTTGATCGGTTAGCTGTTCGATCGCTTCTTGTTTGCGCTTTTCGGCAGCGTTGATCTCAGTTGTAATCGTTTCTAAGCGATTCGACAGTATCTTGCCAATGAAGCTGCGGCCAGCATAAAACAGCAAACCAAGCACGATCGCAATATTGATGACATTGGATTCTAAGATGTCACCATTAATGCCAAAGCCAGCCGATTCACTAGCCAATAAAAACGAACCAATACTCATAGCTGTTTACTGAATAACTGATACAAAGATCTAACTTAAAGTCTAACTAAGGTCGAAAATACCTAGCTGTGAACCAAATCGCCCAATAGCTTTTCTAAAATCTGGCGACTCAGGGCTGCGGTCTGAGTATTAAGTGAGTCAGACGCTACCTGCTTTTGCTGGGCAATCTCAGCCTTCGCAGTTACTACTTGAGCTTGTGATTCAGCCATCGCTTCAGCAATTCGCTGATTCCGAATCTTATTGGCATCAACTTGAGCTAATAGCAGCCGATCCTTTACTTGGCGACGGGTCGCCGAAAGTTCTTGCTCATATTGCTGGGCAAGTGATTGGGCTTTTCCCAAGCGTTCCTTGGCTTCAGCAATATTGCCTCGCACATAGTCGCTGCGATCGTCGATCGCCTTAGTCAAAGGCTTAAAGAAAATGGCATTGAGAATAGCAACCAGTAAGAGAAACTGAGCCGCCATAATCGGTAGTGTGGCATCAAAGTTAAATAGCCCACCACTCGATTCCGCCGCTTCAGCTCCCGCTTCTACGACTGTTTCTACTGCCAGTACAAATGTCCAAAGTGTCATGAGAGATAAACACAGAAAAATTGGGATGATCGATTCAAGCTGTCAATAGACTTGTGTAAGGTACTGCTAGCTAAAACTAATTAGAGCCAACAGCACCAAACAGCTCTATGACGAAGATGTCACTAACCAGCAAAAGGATTAGCAAATAGCAGCACAAGTGCTACAACCAGACCATAAATTGTGAGAGCTTCCATGAAAGCCAAGCTCAACAGCAAAGTACCGCGAATTTTACCTTCAGCTTCAGGTTGACGGGCAATACCTTCTACTGCACGGCTAGCAGCAGTACCTTGTCCAATGCCAGGCCCAATTGCTGACAAACCAATAGCAAGACTAGCGGCGATAACTGATGCTGCGGCAACTAATGGATCCATGATAATTTTCCTTATTTGTGAATGTTTAACGAATTGGATACTGCATTTCCATACAGGCGGGTATTAGCCGCTTCGACTGAAAATCAACCGATCTACTCAAATAGCCGATCAGTGATCTTCATGCTCTTCTTCACCGTGACCTTCCATGGCTTCACCGATGTATGCTGCTGCTAGGGTTGAAAAAATCAAGGCTTGGATGGCACTGGTAAATAATCCCAGAATCATCACGGGCAGCGGTACAATCAGCGGCACCAGAAGGACTAATACACCCACTACCAGCTCGTCTGCGAGAATATTCCCAAACAGACGAAAGCTTAGCGACAGGGGTTTTGTGAAATCTTCTAAAACCCAGAGAGGTAAGAGGGCTGGCGATGCTTGCACATACTTAGAGAAGTAGCCTAGTCCTCGCCGACTCAGACCCGCAGTAAAGTAGGCAACTGAGACGATTAGAGCCAACGCTACTGTGGTGTTGATATCACTAGTAGGTGCTGCCAACTCGCCTTCTGGTAATTTGATCAACTTCCAGGGCACTAGAGCACCCAGCCAGTTAGACACAAATACAAATAGAAACAGACTACCAACCAGGGGAACCCAGTTGCGATATTCTTTTTCCCCAATCTGGTCTTTGGCAATGCCTTGGATGTACTCCAGAGCATATTCCATGAAGTTCTGAAACCCTGCTGGGATGCGCTGGACATTTTGAGTAGCGATCGCCGATGCAGCAACAAGCACGCCAATCACGATCCAACTGACAATCAAAACCTGACCATGAACTTCTAGACCACCAAGGTGCCAGTAAAAATGTTTGCCGACTTCTAGAGCCGCTAGAGGAGTTTCAAAATTTAGGGTTTGACCTAACGTTTGAAAGCAAGATTGAGAACAAAGAAGCAATTGGTTCACCATGTGGGATTAACAATTTGCGGTAACTTAAACAACATTCCGAACTAGCAATCTGCGTTATTAATAGATTGCCGAGTAGATATATTCAGACGAACTAACTCGTCCAACTTAATGACTTAGCTATCAGCCAATTCTTGAGCCATATAGATCAAGATTGCCGCCTTATAAGTCAAAAAGCCTAAAAATACTGGAAGAACTCTTAGATCCTCCCAACGACTAGCAATGATCATTAGTCCGACAAACACAGCCAGCCTAGAATAACCTAGTCGCATTGTTTGGTTTCCTAATCGATCGACGCTTTTCGCCAGCATTCTTAAGTAAACCACACCGACGCACGCACCTAACAAGTAATTTAGAGCAGTGATGTGTCCGTAGAACCACCAAACCAATCCAAAAATTATGCCTGCTAAAGCCAGAGTCGTAAGTAGAAGTCTGAGTTTCAGGTTGTCGTACTCTTCCATCGAAGAAGCAGGATCACTTGCGTGAATATCAGCCGCACTTGGCTCACTAGTCAAATTACTAGAATTAGGTTCAAGTTCGGCGACAGCACTAGCATGACCAGTACCTTTACCGCTAATCCCGATAGTTTTTTTTGTCTTGGCTGGAAGAATTTTCACGTTGGAAGAGGCTATCAAATATGGGATAGACCGCTTTTGATATTATCACGGCATGTGACACTGAACTTGCAGAATATTTGGGATTTACTTGGCGTAAAGTCTTCGATCGAAAGCTAAAGGTTTTCTCAAGCAAGCTGAAGATTCCCTAAAGAATAGCCTAGGCATATGTAAGCAACCCTCTATGATAAAAGTTTGTAATGAGATAGGGATTTACATTTAGTCCAAGATCTGCTGTTAAAAATCCATCTCAATGAGCTTCAAAGGAGAATCAATGAAAATAGGAGTTGTCAAGGAAATAGAGTTTAGCGAACGTAGAGTCGCGCTAATTCCTGATGTCGTTGCTCGCTTGACCAAGCAAGGACTAGAAATTTGGGTGGAAAGTGGCGCGGGTGATTTGTCTTTCTTTCCTGACACCGCCTATGTCGAAGCGGGTGCCAAAATTATTGCCGATAAGAGTGATTTAGTTTCTGGCATAGATATTTTGTTGAAAGTTGGGGCTCCACGCGAAGAAGAAGTGAATTTGTTGAAGTCGGGGCAAATTGTGATCAGTTTCCTCAATCCTTTGGGCAGACCAGAACTAATTCGACAACTGGCAAACCAAGGGGTTACGGCTTTTAGTATGGAAATGATTCCACGTAGTAGTCGGGCTCAAAGTATGGATGCGTTGTCTTCGCAGGCTTCGATCGCGGGTTACAAGGCAGTTTTGATTGCCGCCGCCGCTCTGCCCAAGTATTTACCGATGCTGACAACTGCGGCTGGCACAATTCCGCCAGCGCGGGTGCTGGTGTTGGGTGCGGGGGTGGCAGGATTACAGGCGATCGCCACGGCAAGGCGTTTAGGTGCAGTGGTCGAAGCCTATGATGTTCGACCTGCGGTGCGAGAAGAAGTTCAAAGCTTAGGCGCGCAGTTCATCGATGTTACGCTCAGCGAAGATACGACGGCGGCAGGTGGCTATGCTAAAGAAATTTCGGCGGCAGCCAAACAGCACGCCCAAGAAGTTCTAACTAGTCATATTAAAGATGCCGATATTGTAATCACCACAGCTCAGGTGCCAGGCAAAAAAGCGCCGATATTGGTGACTGATGCCATGATTGCCCAGATGAAGCGGGGATCGGTGATTGTCGATATGGCAGGCGAACAAGGTGGTAACTGTGAGGGCACGGAAGCTGGCAAAGATGTAATTCGGCATGGCGTTACGATCATTGCCCCAGAAAATTTACCTGCGACCATGTCTGTCCATGCTTCGCAAAAATATGCCAAAAATGTGATGAATCTGTTAAATCACTTGGTTAAAGATCGATCGATCTCGTTGGATTTTGACGATGATATTACTAACAGTACCTGCGTTACTCATGCGGGTGAAATTCGCAACCAGAGAGTTAAGGACGCTCTAACTCAAGTTGCGGTGACGGCTTGATCTTCACTTCGCTTCACCTCTCCCCTAACATCACACTATTTACTACTACTCAACATAACTACCATGAGTGAAGCATTGATCGGTGCTCTATTTGTCTTTGTCCTTGCCTCTTTTGCTGGCTTTGAGGTAATTAACAAAGTGCCGCCGACACTACATACACCCCTGATGTCTGGCTCAAATGCGATTTCGGGGATTTCGGTGATCGGTGCGCTGATTGTAGCGGGGAGCGATCTCAACCCCAATTTCTCCGTAATTCTTGGTCTACTGTCGGTGATCTGCGCCACGATTAACGTTGTGGGTGGGTTTCTGGTGACCGATCGAATGTTGCAAATGTTTAAAAAGAAGGAGGCTTAACCAACGTGCTTGACTATTTACCAACAGGAATCCAGCTCACATATTTGCTGGCAGCCAGTCTGTTTATGATTGGGTTGAAGCAGATGGGTTCGCCTGCGACAGCACGGAAGGGCAACTTACTCGGTGCGGTGGGGATGCTGCTGGCTGTGGTCGCAACTTTACTTGACAAGCAAGTGCTGAGCTATGGCTTGATTTTGGTGGCGATCGCGATCGGTTCGGCGATCGGCAGCCTGATTGCCTACAAGGTGGCGATGACCGATATGCCTCAGATGGTTGGTTTGCTCAATGGTTTGGGTGGCTTGGCTTCTTCTCTGGTGGCTGTGGGCGAATACTGGCGGATTGTCAGTCATGGGCAGGCGATCGCGACAGACGTAAACATTTCGATTATTGCCAGTATTTTGATTGGGAATATCACGTTTACGGGCAGTATGGTGGCGTTTGCAAAACTGCAAGGAATTATGAGCGGTGCGCCGATCAGATTTGCTTATCAGCAGACGATCAATATCCTCTTATTAGTCGCGTTTGGAGTTGGTTCGACACTTTTGATTGCTAATCCTGCCGACCTAGCTGGTTTTATTGGGATCAATATTATTTCTCTGTTGTTGGGCGTGTTGTTTGTGATCCCAATTGGTGGCGGTGATATGCCAGTGGTGATCTCGTTATTGAATTCTTTGTCAGGTGTGGCGGCGGCGGCGGCAGGCTTTGTCGTGATGAACAACGTCTTGATTATTGCTGGAGCATTGGTCGGCGCGTCGGGTTTGATCCTGACTCAGATTATGTGCAAAGCAATGAACCGCAAGCTAGGCAGCGTATTGTTTAGTGGGTTTGGCACTGCGTCTGGGACGAGTGTGGCGAATGCGGATGGGGCTAGTAAGAATTTCCATTCGATCGATCCTGAAGAATGCGCCATGATGCTGGGATATGCCCGCTCTGTGGTAATCGTGCCTGGTTATGGGATGGCTGTGGCTCAAGCTCAACACGCAGTTAGAGAGTTGGCTGATATGTTGGAGCGTAAGGGCGTAGAGGTGAAGTACGCGATTCATCCTGTGGCGGGTCGGATGCCTGGACATATGAATGTGCTGCTAGCTGAGGCGAATGTGCCATATAGCCAGCTTTATGATATGGATGATATTAATTCCCAGTTTGAGACTACGGATGTGGCGTTGGTAATTGGCGCGAATGATGTGGTCAATCCTGCGGCGCGGACGGATCAGGCTAGTCCGATCTATGGGATGCCGATTTTGGAAGTCGATCGAGCTAAAAATACGATCGTGATCAAGCGGGGCATGAGTACTGGGTTTGCTGGGGTGGATAATGAGCTGTTCTACCAAGATAAGACGATGATGCTGTTTGGTGGGGCGAAGGATATGGTTGGCAAGTTGGCGGCTGAGTTAAAGCAACTTTAGAGCACGGTTGATTGGTTGCCTCAATACCCAAGTTTTGATTATTGGTATGATGTCTAGACATCGATCGATCCTTGGGTTTGTTTTGCTTCATTATATTTTCGCTAGTCATGTTTGGCACTGTAGCGAGTTCGATGGCATCAACGACTTTCCGACGTAAGTCGTAGCTGTAGGCTTTGGGCATTGGTGTTTCTATCTCTTTGACTTCTTGCTGGTCTACATCCTATTTACTGTGGCGATTGCTATAATTCCCAGTTACAACTTTGCCGATCGAAAGCTCCAGTCCTGATGCCAAAATTTGCCGCCAACTTCCAACGCGGCATTATTACTGCTAGCGATTGCCAGTTTCTTCCCCGAACGAGTTCGTAAACTCAAGCGAATTGTGCCTTTCGCCGTATCGAGACAACAGAATTTTAGCCCTGTGGCGGTGGGAACCATGATTTTTGTGCCAGAATCTGCGGTTGTGCCGATCGCTTGAACTTGAGCAAGATCGTTAATCGCCTGCATCCGCCATTCGCCCCAAGCAGAAATATCGCAGTGAATATCGGAGTTTTCGGGCATGAAGTTATAAAATTCGCCGTCATGATGAATCCCGACCATTGCGACGTTGGTGAGATTACCTAAAACTTCACGGATGCCGCCAGCACAGGTGATGCTTAGATCTTCGCATTCAAGAAAAGCATTGCATTGGAGCCAGAACCACTGCTGTGGAAACGATCTACCCCAATTTTTCTCGATGTAGGTAGGCGCTCGATCGAATTTATAATTTTCGCCACACCAGTTAATTGAGCCGCTTGCCCAACCTCTCGCTAGCAAAATCTGCCAGCCTGGTTCAAACACCGATAAATAAGATAGCCAGCCCATCGTGGCTGAGGGTCTAACCCGATCGCCCCAGGTCTCGATCGACTCAATTTCGTAATCCCAGCTACAAGACTTGCCAGTTGCAGGATCGTTAATTTTGCCTTGGTTGTGTCGATCGCTGGCTTCGTATCCTGAATCTAGACCCCAATGCTCTAGCCACAGGCGATCTCGATCGGCGCGAAAATCTTGGGTGTTCGGTAGTGTGCGCCAGATATGTCGATCGTCAATCCCCAACACCTGAACTGAGCCACCACTAAAGGGTGTGTTGCCCTGTGGATCGTCGATCGCATACATAAAGGCAAAAGACTGGTTAATTTCTGGCAGGGTGACACGATAGTACCAGCCCTCAAAAAATCTGCCAGAGCCATGATTCCAGTGATATTGACTATGCGGGGGAACTTGAGCCAAAATTTACTTCCAAAATCGAAAGATCGTCTTCGAGCACATCACCATATTTGTTCATTTTAATCGCACTTTGTAAAACTCGATCGAGGCTGGGATGAGTCGCTCGATCGGGAATCATCAGAGTCTCGACTAGAGCATCCATGCCCCAAATTGAACCATCAGGCTTGGTGATTTCATATGCGCCGTCACTAAATACATAGAGTGCGCCAAAAGTGTCAATGTCGCAGGTGGCATTGTCATAGTTGATATCAGGCATCATCCCAATCGGCAAGCCAGACGTTCTGAGCAACTGCACCTGAGCCGTTTGAGCAGATTTTCCTGTAAACAGAACGGCGGGGGGATGGCCACCACTAGAGTAAATGATTTGTCTGCTGACCCGATTGTAGACCCCATACCAGATCGTAAAGTACATATCCTTATGATCGGACATCTGGAAGTTGTCATTCAAAGCACTTAGAACTTCGTTGGGCTGACTAAAATCGGTTGTCAGTAAAACATCAGAGTGACTGCGTAACCCCCTACTTCGTAACAAGTTGAGCACAGATACCGATAACAAAGCAGCCCCAACCCCATGTCCTGAGACATCAAGCAGATAGATCACAAGATGATCTCGATCGAGCCAATAGTAATCAAAGCAATCACCCCCAAGCTGGGTCGAAGGCATAAAACAAGATTCGATCGATACTTCGCTATTCAAAGTTGGGGGGAGGATCGATCGAACATACTCTGATGCTTGTGCCAATTCCGCTTCGAGCCGAGATTTTTGTCTTTGTAGATCCTCATTTGCTTGATGTACCCGTAAACCTGCTCTGACCCTAGCTTTCAGTTCTTCAAGTCGCGGTGGTTTAGGTAAGAAGTCATCTGCACCGTTTTCTAATCCTTGTACGAGGTCATCAACGTCATCCCGTGCTGTGAGCAAAATAAAATAAGTATTTGCTAAACAAGCTGTGTTTTTGACCTGACGACAGACCTCTAATCCATCCATCATCGGCATCATCCAGTCACAAATAATCAAAGAGGGACGTAACTCTTTGGCAGCATCAAAACCCTCTTTGCCATTGGTTGCAGTCACGACATCATAGCCCTGAGATCTGAGCGATCGAGACAATGTTAAGCGCATTGTCGGGTCGTCATCAATAACTAAAATTTGAGCCATAATTTTATGCTCCACACTCTGTAATGTATCCCCATCCTCAATGTCACAAGTGTTGACTGGGAAATAATTTTGAGCAATTAGTTGAAGTAATTAGTTTAAAAAATTAGCTTTAAGTGACAGAGAAAGAGTTGGCAACTCGGTAAAACAGATCTTTTACTTTTGTCCAGCGACTTTCTAAAGTTGAAACACTAAGTGTATAAAGTTTGCCACGACTCTCTGTGACACTAACAAGATCGTGGCGCGATTCTCCACCTTTTGGCTCCACTTTGTACTCCATCAAGTAATAGGTTTTACCATTGAGATCGCTTTGCTCGGCACTGATTAGTTGCGCTTCCCGTCCCGATCCAGGTGCAGCAATTACCCGTTGCATGACCCGCAAACCGATATCATTGGCATTGCCAATTTCTGCCAAGCTTTTTACACTGGCTAACTTACTGATCACCACAGAAACGTTTTCTGACTGCTCGATCAAGTCATGAAACACGACATCAAGTCCACTTGTTAAGCCATTTTTGGCGCTGGTGGGGAGCCAGCCATTGGGGTAGAGGAAACCATAACCGTCTTTAGTATCTTTGAAGGGTGCTAGTCCAATCGTCGGGGTCACGCAACCACTTAGGTAAAAGGTAAGCACCAACATCAAAACACAGACAGCACGCTTAAACATGATTTTTAGATTGCTTGAACTAGATCGTAATACTGCTAGCATATCGTAACCAATCCATCCTTTAGCTATTTCTCTGATGGTTCTCGCTAAAAGTGCTTCTGCTGACGCTTGGCTAAAAGGCATCGATCGCTAATACTCTTTTCGATCCCAATCAGATTAGGAGTGGCGCGAAAAACCTCGGCTAGCTCTTCATATCCTCGATCGACAAAGCCTATTACCTATTTATGTTACGTTAGCTCTAGCACCTTAGCCTAGGAGTGCCGCTATGACAATTGCTGCCGATCCAAGCGTAATTATCGAATATCCCGAAGAGGACGATCTACCCATGCCAGAAGGCGATGAACAGCGCGAATATCTCAGCTATGCCACCAAAGTGCTGCGGATATTCTGGCAAGATCGTCGGGATGTCTACGTATCGGGTAATTTATTTATTTATTACGAGAAAGGTAATAGATCTGCAAATGTGGCTCCAGATACCTTTGTCGTGTTTGGGATAGACAATCACAATCGTGGTAGCTATAAGGTCTGGGAGGAAGAGGGCAAGCTGCCATCATTTGTGCTAGAAATTACCTCAGAAGCCACCCATAAACGAGATGAGCGAGATAAATCTGTGCTATACGCTAAGCTAGGCGTGCAGGAATACTTCCAATACGATCCAACAGGCAAATATTTAAGGTCACAGCCTTTGCAAGGAATGCGTCTAGAGAATGGTAAGTATGTGAAGATTGATACTTTTACCTCGTCTGATGGAGCTTTGGCTTTGTTCAGTAAAACTCTCGATTTAGAATTGCGGTTATTTTCAGAGAAGGGATTGCGTTTTTACGATCCAGTTGCGGATGAACTGTTGAGATCGCATGATGAAGAAACCCAAGCCAGAATAGAGGCTCAAAAGGATCGATCGAAAGCAGAGCAAAAAGTCCAACGCCTTGCGGATAGACTCAGGGCACTTGGGATCGATCCCGATCGGGTTTAATAACAGATGAAATAACAGACGAAGTGATTTATCGCTCTCATTTTCATCTACAGCTAACGTGGAGCGAGCAAAATTACCGCTTGATTTTCTGGGCGAGCATAAGGCACAAACTGCATGTTGCGATTGAGCAGAAAGATCGCACTGGGAGGTTTATTTGGAGTGAGATTTGGAATGATTGACCTAATTTGATACGCCTTATTATCAGCAGGGATCTCCCAGTAGATCACTTTACCATCGCTTCGATCTCCATTAGTTCGGAACAGTCCTCGATCGGGTGCGATATCTGTTTTCACTCCATAAGTGACCCCATTAAACCCAATCTTGGTCGGCATTCCCAATGTCGCGGTGAGGCGTTGGCGTATACCTGCCTGATTGAACACAACCGAGAGCGATCGAACCCAAATATTTGCTAGTTCGATCGACGATTTAGCATTATGGGCTTTAGCATCTGCCTCGGTCACCACTAGCAATGGCTGACCTTGCAACCGAACGATCGAGGGCTTACCTGATATAGTTTTTTTCCCATTAGTCGGTCTGACAGGTAGAATATCTACTACCCAGTTTTGGTTGGGGTTAAGCCTAGACACAATTTCAGTCAACCTCTGATTGAGTCGAGCTAGACGATCTTTCGCCAAGTTATCGGGATACTCCAGCCTTAAGGCTTCCTGTCCAGCAATTTGCCAAACCGTCGTTGCATCAGCAGTTAAAGGTTGAAGAGACATCAGCCCGCCCGATCCTAGAATCCCAGAGACGAGAATCCCAGAACTGATAGCCAATAATTTAGTTGATAAAGTTGATAAATTCTCCATGTTAGCCAAACGCATATTGCCCTGTTTAGATGTCAAATCTGGTCGTGTGGTCAAAGGAGTAAATTTCGTTGACTTGAAAGATGCTGGCGATCCTGTGGAATTAGCTCAGGTTTACAACCAAGCGGGAGCAGATGAACTGGTATTTTTGGACATCACTGCCACCCATGAAGATCGGAATATCATTCTAGATGTAGTTTATCGCACTGCCGAGCAGGTTTTTATTCCGCTCACGGTTGGCGGTGGGATTCGCAATCTCGAAACAATTCGCGAACTTTTACGCGCAGGAGCCGATAAAGTCAGCATGAACTCTTCGGCAGTGAAAGACCCTGACTTAATTAACCGTGCTAGCGATCGATTTGGCAATCAGTGTATTGTCGTAGCGATCGATGCGCGTCGTCGTCGATCGATCGATCCAAATGCACCTGTGGGTTGGGATGTGTATGTGCGCGGCGGCAGAGAAAATACTGGACTTGATGTGTTGACTTGGGTAGAAGAAGTTGTGCGGCGGGGGGCGGGGGAAATTCTCCTCACCAGTATGGATGCCGATGGCACGCAAGCAGGTTATGACATCGAACTAACTCGCATGGTGGCAGAGCGGGTCGAGGTTCCTGTAATCGCTTCTGGTGGTGCGGGTAATTGCGATCATATCCATCAGGCTCTTACTGAAGGCAAAGCCGAAGCCGCCCTCCTCGCTTCACTTTTGCATTTTGGTCAACTTAGCATTCCCCAAATCAAAAATCATCTAATCGATCGACACATCCCTATCCGCCAATATTAAGTGAAATTTCATATTCTTACTTCAAAAACTCGCTCACTTCCTGCAAAACTGTAGTGAGGTGTAGCTTTTCGCAAGCAATTACATTGTCAGGAAGATGTTTATGGTGGGGGAAGCTAGGCAAGTCAGGAAAGTGGGGTGTGCTGTCATAGCGGAAAATCAAACTATTTTCTTCATCTTGAAAGTGATAGCGGTAGTCGATCGATGCGATCTGATCGTTTTCAACAACTAAGGCTTCGCTCACTGCTAGGAGGTATCTGAGCTTAAAACGGATGCGAAGTCGTAGGTTAGCTCTTTCATTTGTTAAAATGACTGCACTATATTTCTCAACGTGAGCATTAGGACAGTTGATTGACACTCCCCGCCGTTAACGGACGGGGATTCTTGGTTCAACGAAACCACTTAGCCTAGATTCCTTGCAAAGCCTAGACCAGAGGTGGGGTTCTCC
>JARCMB010000386.1 GCA_030248825.1 Pseudanabaenaceae cyanobacterium MP8IB2.15
ATCCTCATGTTTTGCCCTGATCCTAACGCGATGGGCGACATCAGCAATGCTATCGTCAGACAGCAAGGTGATTTCGGCTTTAACTTCGGTGATAAATAAATCTAGTTTCTCAGTGGTGTTCGTGGCAGTGAATTCGCCTTTGAGCTGGTAAACCTTGGCAGGATCGTAGGTGACGATTTGCCACATGCCAGTATCCAATTCCATCTGATTACCAGGACGACCTTTGTACTGCAATTCAAATAGCAGCCATGATAATAAAAAGATTGCGATTGCAACCATCACCGATCCGACTACCCATCCCACAACATGCATAGATTCTCACCACGATCGAATACCTAGTCAAGTCAAATCCCAAAACATCGTTGCATATCTTGTCTCTTGTGGCAAATTACGGTTTAGCTTCTAGCTTAGGATCTAAATGTGGAGTAGAATGCGAAACATCTGCATTAAACTAATTAGCAAAACCCCCATCCTAATTTCTGCTTGCGTATGAGCAAACAAAACTTCAGCCTAGAGTCAGACGAAATTCGATCGCAAGCTACCGAATTTGAAGCGGCAGGGGATTTAGAGGCAGCCAAAGAAATTTGGATTCAAGTGTGGCAGTTATCCCCAGGCGATCGAGACGCACTGGCAGCAATAGAGCGGTTAGCAGTAGAAATTTCGACTCAGAGACTAAATTCTAAGCTTGCAATCAGCCAGCAGGAGTGTCAGCAACTCAAACAGAGATTAAAAGCCCTAGAAGTTCTAGAACGTGAACAGACAATTCTGGTGGAACAACTTCTCTCTGTGGGTTGTGCGCTCTCTAGCACCTGTGATTTGCAACAATTACTCCATCTGATTTTGACTGAAAGCCGTGAAATTACCTGTAGTGATGCTGGGAGCATTTATCTGATCGATCGAACCGATCGGATTTCCACGGTTTGTTTTGAAATATCCCAAAATGATTCGCAACCCGATCGATCGCTCAAGTCTTTTGCCGTTCCGATGAGCCAAGAAAGCCTAGTGGGATATGTCGCACTCACAGGCGAAGTCCTAAATTTGCCTGATGCCCACAATTTACCCGCAGGGACTACTTACAGCCATCACCAAACCTTCGATCGAGATATTGATTACTGGACGCGCTCGGTCTTAGCATTACCAATACGAAATCCTAAGGGCACGATTGTCGGTGTGATCCAGTTGATCAATCGCAAGTTCGATCGAAACCTAGTTGTCACCCAAGAGAATGTTGGATCGGTCACACAACCATATTCCGATTGGGATCAGCGCGTATTGCAATCATTTGCCAGCCAAGCGGCGATCTCGATCGAACGCAGTCAACTCTTAAGCCAACTAGAAACCTCCACAGGTCTAAATCTCAGCTAGACTAGTCCAGATGGTCGATCGAAAGTTCGATCGATTGCGTGCAAATATGCGAGTGAAAATATGACGGACGACTGGTTGGTAATTGGCAAGATTGTATCGACACAGGGCCTTAAGGGCGAAATGCGGGTGCAGTCTTATTCGGATTTTCCTGAGCGATTCCTGCAACCTGGCAAACGGTGGTTACAGACCTCGGAGACTTCGATTCTGCCGCCCCAACCTGTAGATTTAGTTTCTGGTCGAGTTATTCCTGGGAAGATTAGCCTTTTTGTGGTGCGTCTGGCTGGAATCGATACCTGCGATCGAGCTGAAGCCATGCGCGGTCATCTACTGCTGGTGGAAAAAACCGATCGACCCAAACTTGATGCCGATGAATATCTCGTCACCGATCTAATTGGCTGTGATGTATTCGATCGACTTACAGGAAAACTCCTAGGGAAAGTAATTGATGTGATTGCTTCTGGCAACGATCTATTGGAAGTAGAAAACCAAACTCTCAACCAAACCACTCTCATCCCTTTTGTGAATGAGATTGTGCCGTTCGTCGATTTAGCCCAAAATCGAATCGAAGTCACGCCACCCAAGGGTTTAATCAGTGAAGAATGGATGCTAGATCATTAGTAATCAAGAAAATGGATGACTTTAGATTAACCTTCGATCCGCTTGATGTTAACGCTGCGTATGTTGCGGCCGATCGAGATCGAAACGGTGCGGTCGTCCTCATGAGTGGGATGGTACGTAACCAAACTGATGGCAAAGCCGTAGACTACCTAGATTATCAAGCCTACGATCAAATGGCATTGCGGGTATTTGAGCAAATTGCCCAAACCGCTAGACAGAAATATCCTGATATTAGTGGCGTGGTGATTCACCATCGTTTAGGTAAGCTGAAAGTTGGAGAAATCAGTGTGATCGTTGCGGTCGGTTCGCCCCATCGTGGGGAAGCTTTTGAGGCTTGTCGTTATTCGATCGACACGCTCAAATATAATGCTCCGATTTGGAAAAAAGAATATTGGCTAGATGGAGATAGTACATGGGTTACAGGTACTCCTAAATCAATAAGTTGAACGAGTAAGTTATGACCGATCGGATTTTGATTGGCATTTCAGGTGGAATTGCGGCTTACAAAGTTTGTGAGATCGTTTCTACTTTGGCGAAAGCGGGCAAACAGATAAGGGTGATTTTGACCGAATCTGCGGCTAAATTTGTCGCACCCCTAACATTTGCTACCCTATCCCGCCACGCTGCCTATACCGATTTAGACTTTTGGCAACCTACTCATGGGCGACCGTTGCATATTGAGTTAGGTGAATGGGCGGATCTATTTCTGCTTGCACCTGTGACCGCAAATACGCTGAGCAAGCTAGCGGCAGGGGCGGCGGATAATTTACTCACAAATACAGTTCTGGCATCACAATGTCCGATTTTGCTCGCGCCTGCGATGAATACAACCATGTGGCAGCAGAATTCTGTACAGCGAAACTGGCAGAGATTACAAATGGATACGCGGTACTTTTCGATCGAGCCGACATCAGGTATCCTTGCATGTGATGCGGTTGGGGCAGGACGAATGGCAGAACCAGAGGTAATCTTAGGCTATGTCGAGTCGCTGCTATGGACAAAGGGCAAACGAGATTTAGTCGGAAAGCATGTGCTCGTCAGTGCTGGCGGTACGAGAGAATGGCTCGACCCTGTACGATTTATTGGTAATCCTGCTACAGGCAAGCAGGGGATCGCTCTGGCAACGGCGGCGGCTCATCGCGGTGCGAATGTCACTCTCATTCAAGCTATGCCTCTGAACCAGTCCCTAAATCAGCAACAGCTTATAGCTCAAATTATCCCTGTATCGACATCCGCAGAGATGCACATGGAGATGTTGAAGATATTCCCACAGGCGGATATTACAATTATGGCGGCGGCGGTGGGAGATGTCAGACCCGCAATTTGCTTCGATCGAAAGATCCCTAAAGCTGAGTTGCCATCCTCCCTAGTGCTTGAGAATATTCCCGATATTTTGGCGGATTTGAGTCAGCAAAAGCGTCCCGATCGAATATTAGTTGGGTTTGCGGCTCAGACAGGGAGTGAATCTGAGATCATTGAACTGGCAAAAGAGAAGTTAAAACGCAAAAATCTCGATGCAATCGCGGCTAATGTAGTCGGAAGTGCTGAAACTGGTTTCGGCTCGGCGACAAATCAGGCCACTTTGATCGATCGAAAAGGTAAACAAACAACCACTCCACTTTGTTCTAAGCTAGAACTAGCCCATAGATTGCTTGATTTTCTGGGATAAAACCAAATTAATCTTTATAGAGAGGAAGACATGAGAAAGTTTCTCAATCGTAAAAGCCTGTTTATCTTCGATGGACTCATATTCTTTCTCGTCGGCGTGGCGGTGATGATTTTTCCCAGCGCCAGTGCTGCTGCGATCCCACCAGAAGCAGGCTCGCTCCCACATATTGAAGAT
>JARCMB010000060.1 GCA_030248825.1 Pseudanabaenaceae cyanobacterium MP8IB2.15
GAAAGCGATTCACCACTCGTACCGTTTCCCATCCCTTCTCACCATAAAAAGGCATCTTAAATGGAGCTAGATCCGCTTCAGTAGTCTGATTTAGCTTGACATAAATATATCCATCTTGCTCTTTTGTCGCATAACTTTTAGCACAACGGGATGTCAGCATCTTAAAGTTCTCACCCTCCGCAGGTACAGCCACAACTTTCCCATTCTGGTCATATACCCAGCCATGATAAGGGCAGTGCAGCTTTCCCTGCTCCACTTTTCCATTCGAGAGCTTACTATGACGATGCATACATCGATCGAGTAAAGCTACAGGACTGCCATCTTCTCCCCGAAATATCGCCAACCACTCACCCAATACAGTCCGAGACAGCACAGTATGAGATTTAAGTCGATCGGCGATCGATACAACATACCAAAAGTCCTCGAATCCCATTATTTTCACTTCTCACTTTACTCAATTTGTCAAAATATCAGTATAGATTGCAATATTATTTGTCAGTTCTAATTGACAAGCTAGTCTAGGCTGGGCAATGTCAGGGATATGGGAAGGAATACGATCTGGCACGATAGTTTCTAATACTTCTCTTTCCATCTCACTTACAGGCAGAATATCACCTGTCACGAATACTAGGCAAGTTCCACAAATTCCAGTTCTACAACCAAACATAATCGGAGAATTGTCGATCGAGCAACACTCAGCGAGGTTTTGATGCTTTTCCACCAAAATATCCTCATACTTAGTCTCTGGAAAGCTCACAATAAATTTGTCGTTTTTCATTAGTCCCTTAATCCCAGATCTCGGAGTGACAGTGAACTATAATCGAGATAAGAGTCGATTAACTACGAAATATTCTATCCGTTTATGTTATAGACTAACTATAGCGTTTGGATTTCAATTATGAGTTTAAGTCTTCCATTAGATTTACCATCTACCACCAAGTTCTCTGATAATCTTCAGTCCCTGAGCCTCCACTACAAAAAGCTACTAGCCGATTACGAGCCAGTAGTCGATGAAGCTCGCGCTCAACTTCAGGCTGTTGAAGTTCTACTACAGGGAGAAACAAAGAGTTTGACTCTTCCACCTGAAGTATCTGCTTTAGTAAAAGCACCTAAAGGCACTTCTGGTCGTAAGCCCAAAGTAGCTATAGCCAAAAAATCTACTGTTATTGAGCTTCAGTCAAATGAATCTGTACCAACCCTGCCTGTCGCATCTATCTCTGATATAGTCAAGCAGAATGGTTCTAGACCTTGGTGGGAAGAAATTACTGGAACGTTTGCTGATGATTCTACATATGATGAAGCAATGCAATTGGGGAGAGAATATCGTAACTCTCTTAGATCAACTTAATATTGAACCGTTAAAGATTAAATGTACATTCTCGATACAGATCATCTCAGTGTCTTAGAGCGTGGAGGAGACGCAGCACAAAATCTGCTTCAACGATTAGCAACTATCGAACAAACCCAAGTAGCGGCAAGTATTATCAGCTATGAGGAGCAAATGCGAGGCTGGCTAAGTCTCATCGCCAAAGCAGAGAAAGAAAAGAAAGTTCCCGAACAGGTAAAGGCATATAAAAAGTTAAGACAGCAACTCAAGGATTATTGCGTGCGACCAATTCTTGAGTTTGATGAGGTTGCAGCACAAGAGTTTCAGCGTCTTAAAAAGCTGCATAGACAAAAACCAGGCACAATGGATTTAAAAATAGCCGCGATCGCACTGGTAAATAAAGCTATTCTGTTAACCCGAAATGATCGCGATTTTCGACAAGTAGCAAACTTATCTATAGAAGATTGGACACAAAAATGATCGACTACAGCAATAGTTAGCGTGCACTAAGTTTGGATCATTCCAGTCTTTAGCAGGTCTGGTCTAGGATAGAGGTAGGTAATTCTGGTAATTAATTGGCTAAGGCAATGGCAGAAAAGGTAGTAGTAGGTTTATCTGGTGGCGTGGATAGCTCTGTAGCGGCGGCGTTGCTGCATCAGCAGGGCTATGACGTGACTGGATTAACGTTGTGGTTGATGCGTGGCAAAGGACAATGCTGTTCTGATGGCATGGTAGATGCAGCAAGAATTTGCGAACAGTTAAGCATTCCCCACGAGATTGTTGATAGTCGCGATGCCTTTGAGCAGCATATTATCAACTACTTGGTGACTGGCTATGCCGCAGGAAATACGCCATTACCTTGTTCGCGTTGCAATAAAGCTGTGAAGTTTGCGCCGATGTTGCACTATGCACGGGAAAAGTTCGGCATTGATAAGATCGCTACAGGACACTATGCGCGAGTAACGATCGATCCTGAAACGGGTCGCTATCAGTTGCGTCGTGCCGTCGATCGAACCAAGGATCAATCTTACTTTTTGTACGAAGTCGCGCAGGAAGAATTAGGTCGTTGCGTTTTCCCCTTGGGCGATCTCACGAAGATCGAAACCCGTCAAATCGCCGCCGAGTTTGGCTTAGTCACCGCAGAAAAAGCCGAGAGTCAGGATTTGTGCTTGGTCGAAGCCCACGGCTCCATGCAGCAGTTTCTCGATCGGTATATCCACTCTCATAAGGGCAAGATTGTCGATACTTCAGGCAAGATTCTGGGTGAGCATGACGGCACACATCACTACACGATCGGTCAGCGCAAAGGCTTGGGCGTAGCGGCGGCGAATCCGTTGTATGTGGTGTCGATCGATGCTGGGAAAAACGAAGTGGTAGTAGGAGATCGCAGCGAAGCTCAGGATGGAGAATGCACGATCGACCAAATCAACTGGGTTGCTCTGGCTCCAACCGATCGTCCAATTCGGGCTGAAGTCCAGATTCGTTACCGCTCTCCATCTTCGATCGCCACGATTATGCCACTAGGAGATGATCGCGCCCATGTGGTATTTGATGAACCCCAGTTCAGCATTACACCTGGTCAAGCTGCGGTTTGGTATTCAGGCGATATTGTTCTGGGCGGTGGCTTGATTGAACCCAAATCCTAAGTAGATTTAGGCGGTTTTTTGTTGGCGTTTATTCTCTAAATACTCGGCGATCGCTTCAGATACGTTATCTTCAGCTTTGTAGACCCGTGAATTTGGATTCTCAGAGTGCAGTTTGTCGAGATAGACTTGCAAAGATTCTTCGTCATCCCGATGTTCTAAAACATAGGCTCGGAGTTGCAGCGTTGTCATCGTAGCGAAGTCTGGTTTCAAGCTCATACAAACCTCCAATTTCCATTCAGGTCAATTTCAACATTTATCTCTTCTTTCGACAAGATAATCACATTACCAGTTCGTTTATCCAAAGTTACCAGATCGATCGAGCAGTATTTGCTAGTCAGGTCGCAACAAAGCTGAAAACATCTTAACGCTTGAGCCGTAGTATGCATTCTACTCGCTTAACTAATTTAAGGACTGGTAGAAAATCGTAGCATATCTAGTTTATTTTCTTTCTAACTCTTTTCTCTCGCTGTATCGATCGCATAAGTAATCAACCCGATCTCGTAAAAGTAGGGTGAATTTATAGAGTTCTTCCATCACATCAACAACTCGATCGCGGTAGGCAGAGTCTTTCATCGTGCCATCTTCGTTAAACTCTTGGTAAGCCTTCGCGACAGATGACTGATTGGGAATCGTAAACATTCGCATCCATCGCCCTAAAAGTCGCATCGTGTTGACCGCGTTAAAAGACTGGGAACCTCCACTTACCTGCATCACGGCAAGAGTTCTGCCTTGGGTGGGACGCACTGCACCAATGCTAAGCGGAATCCAATCGATCTGATTTTTGAGGATACCTGTAATGTTTCCATGCATCTCTGGACTGCACCACACCTGACCTTCAGACCAAGTACTGAGTTCACGAATTTCTTGTACTTTGGCATGGGTATCAGGCACACTGCCATAGATCGGCAACTCGCGCGGATCGAAGAATTTCACTTCTGCTCCCATTTCAGTGATGATTCGGGCTGCCTCTTCTGCCAGTAATCGACTATAGGATCGATCGCGTAATGAGCCGTATAAAAACAAAATTCTCGGTGGACGATCGAATGTCATAGATTCCAGCTCTAGCATTATGCAGTCATGGTTTGGATCAGTTTTTCGAC
>JARCMB010000387.1 GCA_030248825.1 Pseudanabaenaceae cyanobacterium MP8IB2.15
GATCGAAAGCAAACGCTACACGCCATACCCCATCTGCGGCATCAAATCGCATCTCCTTCATGTTGGCATACCGAGATTCAAAGTATCTACATGAGGTCGTCCCAACATCGGACCTAACTTCTCTAGTAAAAGCACCTTTGCAAACAGCGCATCTTGGACATCGATCGAACTCTCGATCGAACTCTCGATCGATGTCTTCACCAAACTCAACTATCCATACCATAGAAAATTACACTAATTTAGCATAACCTCTGAGTCATGTGACTCCAAGATCATACTAACAAATGAGCAAAAGTCATCACTTTTAGGGTGACTGTGCATCAATCATCGATAGAAACTACTACACTCTCCTTGTCATTCCTTGAGTCTGTCTCATTCTTGACTGGACATATCTGGTCAACGATGAGAAAGTTTCGGCGATTGGTAGATATATTCGTCTCACACTCGTTGAAAAAGTCCAAGAAAAAACTGGTTATACCGATCTCGAAGTCTATCTTTGGCTGGGAAATTACTCAACAACTCGCGATCTCTTAGGATGCGATTCTACGCTTAAGGAGTAGACTGGAAATATAAAATTAGCTAAAATTTACCAGAATACTTTGACTGCAACAGGTTCTCAACTACTTCACTCGCTTTCTCATCGTGCCCTTAACACCAAAGAATCCCAAATTCGTGAGGCATCTCGGTATTGTGTCAAGTATGGCGCAATCAACCTCGCTCAGGGTTTACCAGATTTTTCCGCCCCTGAAGCCTTAAAAGCCGCCGCTCAAGCCGCGATCGAAGCCGACTATAACCAATATGCTGACACTTGGGGCTTAGCAGCATTACGAGTTTCGATCGCCGCCAAAATGCTGCGAGACAATCAGGTCACGGTCGATCCTGAAACTGAAATCACAATTTGTTGTGGTGCGACCGAAGGATTAAATATTGCGCTCATGACATTGATCGATCCTGGCGATCGAGTCTTAATTTTCGAGCCATTTTATGAGAACTATATCCCCAATCTCGTTACAGTCGGTGGCATTCCTGAATTTCTAACCCTGCAACCGCCCAACTGGGAAATTACCGCCGAGATGTTAGAGCCTGTCTTCCAAAAAGGCTTAAAAGCAGTAATCATCAATACCCCTGCGAATCCCACAGGCAAAGTCTGGACGAGAGCAGAACTGGAGCTAGTGGCGGAATTTTGCGATCGATACAATGTCTATGCGATTACCGATGAGATTTACGAGTACATCATTTACGAAGGCGAACATATCAGCATGTTGAGTTTGCCAGGAATGATCGATCGAACGATTGTCGTGAATGGATTTTCTAAAACCTTCTGCGTCACTGGTTGGCGGCTTGGCTATACGGTGGCGAATCCCACTCTAACCGCAGCGATGCGACGTATCCATGACTTCATTACGATTTGCGCTCCCACTCCTTTGCAACACGCAGCTCTAACCGCGATGAGTTTTGGTCGATCGTACTTTGCTCAGCTTGCCGCCGACTATCAGCGTAAACGCGATCTGCTCTATTCTGCCCTTAAAGATGTGGGATTGTCACCGATATTACCAAAGGGAGCTTACTATATTTGGACAGATAGCTCAGTTCTGGCAAAAGATTCTAATCTTGCAGCTTTGAGACTGGCTCAAGAAGCTGGAATCGCCGCAGTCCCAGGCAATTGCTTCAGCGATCCAAATAGAGAACAGGTCACAGGTTTGAGATTCTGCTTCGCCAAAAAAGATAGCACGATCGAAGCTGCGGTGGAAAAGCTGCAAACATTCAAACTCTAACTAAATTTTTTAGACTGACCAGTCTTCTATTCGCAATTCTACAATTTGCCCGAAGTCTGAAGCATTACGGGTAAGTAGAATGGCGTTGTTGGATAGAGAAATCGCGGCTATTTTCAGATCCATATTCCCCAACCGAGGATAGCTTTTTCGTAAGCGTTGATGTTCCAAAGCAGATGCGTGACCAAAAGCGATAACCAAAATTGAGCGATAGTCCGTTACAAGTTGCTGTAGCCCTTGATATGCTGAAACCTGCTCGTCTAGAGTTTTTGCCCTAGACAGGAAATTGAGCCGACCTCTAACTTGTTCTTCGTAGGTAATCACAGTCACTGCAACCTCTTCAATGGTTACTAGTCTTGTCAAAATCTGCTTCCCCTCTCGTCCGTTACGCTGAAATGAGACTGAGATGGTCGGTGTCAAGAATGTACATTGTGAAGTGTTATTGCTTACTCGGCAGACTTACGCCATTCTTGTCCTAAGCGAACTGCTTCATCAAAAGTAGGATCATTTTCAAAACTTCCTACAACCTTTAACCACCAAGGAGATTGTTTCTGGTGCAGTCCAAGCAAAACTTGTTTCATCTGTGTTAGTTCTGCCTCCAAAGTTTCAACTCGCACTTCGAGCCTTTGAGAACTTTCTTCAAGTTTTTGAGAGATCATAGGAATCCACTGTAAGTTAGAGTTCTAGAAGCATTATATCCAAAACCATAGAAACGGGATCTTGAAGCTTTATAATTAAAATTGCCTCGTAAGCTTTAATTCTGACTCTCAACTCTTGAATGCTATGACATCGGCGCAAATTATTGACGGCAAGGCATTAGCTCAACAGATGCAGGCTGTAATGATCGATCGAATCGCAGTGTGGCGGGAGCAATTTGGACGCGCTCCAGGGCTAGCAGTGATGATTGTAGGGGATAATCCTGCTAGTGCTGCCTACGTGCGCGGCAAAGAAGCAGCTTGCAAAAAAGTGGGAATGTCATCATTTGGGCAACAGTTTCCTGCGACGGCAACCCAAGCCGAACTCATGCAAGCGATCGACGTACTCAACCATGACGATCGAGTTGATGGAATTTTGGTGCAGTTGCCATTGCCCGATCATCTTGATTCGATCGCCCTAATTAACCAAATTCATCCCGACAAAGATGCTGACGGCTTGCACCCACATAACATGGGCAAGTTGATGCGGGGCGAAGCCGGTTTACGCAGTTGCACACCTGCGGGCGTAATCAAACTCTTGGCACACACGCACGTAAATCTGGCAGGCAAGACGGCTGTTGTGGTTGGGCGCAGTATTTTGGTCGGCAAACCTGTGGCAATGATGCTGCTGGAGGCTAATGCCACCGTAATTATGGCGCACTCTCGCACCGAGAATCTCAAATCTGTGACCCAAACTGCTGATATTCTAGTAGCGGCGGTGGGAAACCCAGAAATGATTACAGCAGAGATGGTAAAACCTGGAGCTGTTGTGATCGATGTGGGAATTAACCGCATTACCGATTATGAAGGTAATTCTCGACTGGTCGGAGATGTGGACTTTGCTAGCGTCGCCTCGATCGCATCTCACATTACACCTGTCCCTGGTGGAGTTGGTCCAATGACTGTGACTATGTTGTTGGAAAATACAATTTGGAGCTATTGCCGACGATATGGCACAACATACGATTCATAAAATAACTAATCCTGCTAGTACATTCGATCTAACTGCTTATTTGGCTGAGGCTAAGGCTGAGGTTGAAATTGCACTCGATGCTTCGATTCAGGTGACATATCCCGAAAAAATTTACGAAGCCATGCGCTACTCCCTGATGGCGGGAGGAAAACGCTTGCGCCCTATTCTTTGCCTCGCTGCTTGTGAGCTATTTGGGGGCGATCGAACTCTAGTGATGCCAACTGCCTGTGCGCTAGAGATGGTGCATACAATGTCTTTGATCCACGACGATCTGCCATCGATGGACAATGACGACTATCGGCGCGGTAAACTCACTAATCACAAAGTGTTTGGCGAAGATATTGCGATCCTCGCAGGTGATGCCCTGTTAGCTTATGCATTTGAGTACATCGTCGATTTTACCAAAGACATCCCGCCTCACCGCATTCTCAGAGTGATTGGTAGGTTGGGACGAGCCGTGGCGGCAGCAGGCTTAGTTGGCGGTCAGGTGGTAGACCTCGAATGTGAGGGCAAATCTGACACGTCGATCGAAACCCTAAACTTTATTCATAGTCACAAAACAGCAGCTTTGTTAGAAGTGGCGGTGATTTCTGGAGCGATCTTGGCAGGTGCAGATGATCCAGATATTGATAAGCTAGCTAACTATGCCCAGAATATTGGTCTAGCTTTCCAAATTATCGATGACATCCTCGATGTTACCTGTACTTCAGAACAGCTCGGTAAAACTGCTGGCAAGGACATAGCTGCTCAAAAGGTGACTTATCCTAGCCTCTGGGGTATTCCTGCTTCCCACGTCCAAGCAAAGCAATTGGTCGATCATGCCAAGTCTCAGCTCCAAAGCTACGGTGACGCGGCGGCTCCACTGATTGCGATCGCTGATTACATCACCGCACGTAATTACTAGACCATATACTGGCAATATAATAGGCAACTCTACTATGCACCCATTAGGAGAAATCCTTGACAACAGGGTATTACTGGTTTCCCTCTCAGCAAGTTTGAGCGCGCAACTTTTAAAACTATTGCTGGTATACATTCAGTCCCATGAGTTCAAACCTCATGTTTTATTTGAGACTGGCGGTATGCCCAGCTCCCACTCAGCTCTAGTCGCAGCTCTAGCAACTGGAATCGGTCGATCTCAAGGTTGGGGTACAACACAGTTTGCGATTGCCTCGGTATTTGCGTTTATCGTGATGTACGATGCGGCAGGAATTAGGCTGGCGGCTGGCAAACAGGCAAGAGTACTCAACCAACTGATTGTGGAAGTATTTGAGGACGATCACGCACTGACGGTCGATCCGCTTAAGGAGCTACTAGGGCATACGCCGATTCAGGTTTTGGTGGGAGCAATCTTGGGTGTTTTACTGATGTGGGGATTAGGCTAAGGAGAAAACTATGAATACAGCATTAATGATTGGGGCGGCGATTGTTTCAGTCTTGTTGTTTTTTGGACTACTCGGCATTCTTAAAACGACATTTAAGACGGCTTTGCTGATTGCGATTGTGATTTTTGTGCTGCAATATTTTACTGGGATTGGACCGCAGCAGGTATTCGATCAAGTGCTCAAATTTATTGGCGGGATTGGTAACTGGCTCCAGCGTTCGGGCAGTAATTATAAGACTAAGGAGTCACTACTCTGGCTGCTAGATCTAGTTGCTAGTGCGATCGTCTCAGGCTAATAAGGCAGTTTCTGGTAAGATAATTACCCATTCCGAAGCCGCTAAATCCCCAATTCTGGGGACTTTAATTTTCAGACCCCCCAGAATTGAGGGCAGGGGGCTGGGTAGATTCTTTAAGGGAAATCTCCTAGGTTTAGGCTTGCGAACCCAGCGAAGCCGTGGCATCGTTGACTTTAACCATAAGTGTCATCGGATCGACAGGTGAAGCAGTAAAACCACACTTCTGATAAAATTGCTTCGCATCTTCCGAGATCGCATGTACGAGAATTGCGCGTATTCCTGCAATTTCGGCAGCTTGTAGAGTCCGAAGAATTGCATCTCGTATTAGCGCCTTGCCGATGCCTTTACCTTGCCAGCGACGATCGACTGCCAGTCTCCCAATCACCATAACTGGAATTGGATCGGGCATATTACGTCGCACTCGACCTATCGCAGTAGCTTGTCCCACCGCTCCGTTAGCAAGGCAGTAATAGCCGACAACTGCTTCGCCAACGCAGAGAACATAGGTGCGTGAGGTTCCTTCTAACTCATTTTTCAAAGCCCGATTCTTAAGCCAGTGATCTAGCTGATCGTTACCTGAGTCGAAACCTTCAACTTGATGTGACGAATTCAGTTTTGCGGGTGGTCGCAGCTTTTCTCGATCTAATCCCATGGAGCCTTGGTTAGCAGCAATGTGCGTAACCGATCGTTTTGTTCAGGTGGAGCATCTAACAGAGCCACAAATCGATCGTATTTAAGTCGATCTAATCCAAAGAAACTCCAGTCAAGCAGAACGTCTTGAGCTTTCTGATAAGCTGACTCAAGCATAAATTCCGAGCGACTTTTGCTTTGAATTTGCGCCGCTCGATCGATTAGATCGCGTTGGTTTTGCTTAGCTCGGATATTAATTGTGACATCACGAGTCTGACTAACTGACTCTTCACATGCTGCGTCAAACATAATGCTTAATTTTTTACTAAGAGGCTCTATCTAAGATAAGAAATTTGTGTGCACAATGTCAATACGTTTACATGTTTTTTGTCTAAGCTAGGCTGAGTTATCAGCAACAGCCGCCGCCTTTATAGTGCCAAGTTGAATCGGTGACGATCACCTCATGCAGAAAATCCCGTGTAAATTTTGCTGCGGTTTTGTCACAAACTGAGATCGGAATGCCTCGTTGTAAGACATGTCCGAGCCGATCGTCCAACAACTCTTCGCTGCCACTGTAAATCGCCGTCTTGCCCGTAAATACGCAGCAGCCATCATCTGGGATCGGGACTTTAAATGATACCGAGTCTAAACTCTCTAACATTAGAGCCGTGTCTAATTGGAAATTATGGATATCTAGCAGTCGATATGGTCGTCGATCGCGAATTTCGATCTGACGAAGAAAAAGTAACTCGCGCTGCGGCGAACGATGAA